>DAOOQY010000503.1:0-4151 GCA_035389025.1 Verrucomicrobiota bacterium | reverse complement strand
AGCTCTGTCTGGTCAGGAGGCGGCGAGCTTCGCCCGGTGTCCGGAACTCCTGCGGACCGTGGGCGACCCACCGGAACTGGCGTGCGCGCGATACGCAGAGGCCGTCGGTGTCCTTGGCAACGGCAGCCTGTTTTCTCCCGCCGCCCGCTTTTACTTGGAACGACACCCGACCGCGCTGCCGAAGATTACGCTGAGCGAGGCCGCCACCGAAATGATCGAACTACGCCGGCAGGCCAGAGCAAGCGGGCCCTGCCTGACCGATCTGCGCTGCCGCATTGTACCCTTTACCAGAGCTTTTCCCGTCCATCCGGCCAGCGTGACCACGGCCGACTGCCAGCGTTATCTGGACGGATTGAAAGGGGCGAGCAGCACGAAGAACGTTACCCGCTAGATTACAAACGTGTCAGTTTGTTTTGTTCTTGGCTTAATGAATCGTCCATTTTTGCTCCAACGTTTTTTGTGGATGTCAACTTTCGCCGAAAGTGGGGGAGAATCTCCTTGCCAAGCCGGGCACGATCGCGAGATTGCTGATGCGTCAAACCATGAAACCAACAATCTCAGCGAGGCTCCGTCTCAAACCAACGAGGCATTCCGCCAGTCTGTTTGCGCTAGGGTTGGGTTATGATAATCGACAGTTGACGCGTCGCTAAGTGGCGCCGCTGCGAGGCCCAAGAACTTGACTCATTTGGTCAAGGATTCGTCAACCCCGAACCGTGCTCTTTCCTCCCCTGACTCGCACAGGCCCGCGGCGGGTGGTCATCACCGGCGCGGGCATTGTCACCGCGCTCGGCCTCGGCTGGCGGGCCAACGCGGATGGCTTCCGAGTCGGGCGTCGCGCTTTCCGTCCAGTATCCCTCTTCGACGTCACCCGCCAGAGGGCCAAGGAAGCCGCCGAGGTGGATCTTCCGCGCGCGCTTCCCGAGACCCGCCTGAGCGCGCGGACAATGCGGCGGCTGACCCGCGCCAGCCGGCAACTGCTTTGGGCGGCAGCCGAGGCCTGGCGCCAGGCCGGCTGGGAGGCAGGCGGCAATCTGCCGCTGGTGCTGGGCACAACCGGATGCGGAAGCGAATCCGGCGAGCAGTACTACCGTCTTGCTCTCGAACCGGCTCCGGCCCGCCGCGGCCAGCCCACCCGGTCCCTTCGCCATCAAGGCCAGCGACAGGCCCTCGATGTCGCCGAGGCCTTCGGCTTCGAAGGCCCGGTCACGATAATCGCCAACGCCTGCGCGTCCGGATACAATGCCATCGGCCACGCTTGGGAACTCGTCCTCACCGGGCGCGCCGAGCGCGTCCTCGCCGGCGGCTACGATGTCCTGACGCTGTTGGCGTTCGCCGGGTTCGACTCGCTCCAGGCGCTTTCGACAACCCGCTGCCGCCCGTTCGATGCCGGGCGGGACGGACTCGGGCTCGGCGAAGGCGCCGCCGTTCTCACCCTCGAATCGCTCGACTCCGCCCGCGGCCGCGGCGCGGACATCCTCGGCGAGATCATCGGCTACGGCGCGGCCACCGATTGCCATCACCTCGCCCAACCCAACCCCGAAGGCCATGCCGCGTTCCTGTCCATGCGGGAAGCCTGCGCCCGCGCGGGCGTTGCGCCCGAATCAGTCGGGTACGTCAATGCCCACGGCACGGGCACGGTCTTGAACGACGCGTCCGAGGCCCTCGCCATCAATCGCTGGGCCGGCCCCCGTGCGCGGGATCTCCCCGTGAGTTCGACCAAGGGGTCCGTGGGCCATCTCCTGGGCGGTTCCGGCGCAGTCGAAGCCGTCGTCTGCCTCATGGTGCTGATCGAGCAGTGGCTGCCGCCCGCACCGTGTGTCGAGACCCCGGATGCCGCCTGTGCCTTCCCCCTGGTGCGCGAACCGCGCGACGCCCGCGTCGAAATCGCCCTGTCGAACTCGTTCGGGTTCGGCGGCGCCAACGCCACCCTGCTGTTCCGGAGGTGGCCATGATCCGCATCTTCGTGCGAGGCGCCGGCGCCGTTTCCCCCGCAGGCTGGGGTGTTGAACCGCTGCTCACCGCGTTGCGGGCCGAGGCCCCAACGTCCTATGAACCAGACCCCTCACCCCCTCCCTCTCCCATCCGATGGGAGAGGGTGTCCTGCGGCCGCAGGACGGGTGAGGGAGAACGGTCAACGTCCACTGAGCGGTCCACAAAAGAGCAGGTCGCTTCTCGCGAGTTGCGCGCGCCGTCGGGCAGCCGCCGCTTCGCCGCCCGGCTCGTTCCGGCTCCGGCACCGCGTCCGGCTTGGCTCGGGCACCCGCGTCTGCGGCGGGCCAGCGGTATTTCACAATTTGCACTGTCCGCCGCGCTCGAAGCCCTCGAGTCCGCGCCAGGGACGGCCCTCGACGCGACGCGGCTGGGAATCGTCACCGGGACACACACCGCCTCGATCCGCTACTCGGAGCGATTCTTCGGCGAGGTCCTCGAGAATCCGGCGACCGCCAGCCCGATGCTCTTTCCGGAGACGGTGATGAACGCTCCCGCCAGCCACATGGCGGCCTTCCTGGGCTGCACTGGCCTCTGTTACAGCCTGGTTGCCGACCAAACGGCTTTCGTCCAGGCATTGGTGGTCGGCTGCCAATGGCTCGTCGATGAGCGGGTGGACACCTGCCTGGTCGTCGGCATGGATGAGGCGGCGTGGCCACTGGCCGATGCGCTCGACCACTTCGCGCACGGCCTCCCCTTGAGCGAAGGGGCGGGGGCGCTCCTGCTCGCGCGCCAGCCCGGCACCGCGCCCGCGGTCGAACTCCAGTGCATCACCGACGCCCACCTCTATGCGGCGGCCGCGACCAAAGAGCCCGCTGCGCGTGCCATGCGCAGCCAGTTGCCAGCCGAAAGCCCCGGCGACCTGCTCGTTGACTCGCGCTGCGGGACTCCGCGCCTCGACCGCGCGGAAGACCTCGCCTGGGCCGACTGGCACGGCGCTCGAATCTCGCCCCGGTTCACCCTCGGCGAGGGGCTCTGCGCGGCAACCGCCTGGCAGTTCGTCGCTGCTCGCGCCGCGCTGACACGCGGCTGGGCCCGCGCCGCAAACATCAGCGTCGTCGGCGCCAACCTGCAGTCTGTCGGCGCCCGCTTCGAGTTGGCTGAGGAGTGAGCATCCGGCAATCTCCGTCCGTTGTCGGCCCGTTGCCCCTACCGGGCACAGAACACGGACAACTATCAGATGCACCGGGCTGGCCGCGGACTGCCGTTTCTGGCTTGTTGCAGGGCCGTTCACATCACACACTTGTCGTCAGAAACTGACGGCGGCACTTTCCCAATGGAACCAACAGACGCGCTCAAGGCTGAAGTCAAGCAACTGCTCGTTGCCAACCTCATGCTCCAGGTCACCGAGGACCAGATCGGCGACGACACCCCCCTGTTCGGCCCCGGCAGTCTCGGACTCGATTCCGTGGACGCTCTGCAGATCGTGGTCGCCCTCGACAAGCAGTACGGCCTGAAACTCCCCGACCCGGCCGCCGCCAAACATGCGCTCGAAAGCGTCTCCGCCATCGCAAGCGCCGTCCGCAAACACCAGGAAGGGCAAGCCGGTCCGGCCGCGGGCGCCGCTCGATCGTGAACACCGCGAGTCGGCCGCGCCGCGCCGCGGCTGGGTCCGGCGTTTTTTGGGCGTGCGCGGGCCCGGTCAACCGTTAGAATCGACCCATGGAAACTCGCACTGCCACGCCGTCGGCCGATAGCCTGCGCACTCTGCCCGGAGACGATCTGCGCCAGATCATGTGGCGCTTCTCCGATCGCTATGATCTGCAGATGCTCGTCCAGTCGGCCCGCCAGGTGGCCCGCGGACCCGTCGCCCGCCTCGTCGCAAACGGAGGGCGCAACGCCCATGACTGGACGGACGAGAAAGCCGCCCTGCTGCCGGCCTTTGACGAAAGCGGGATCACCGCCGCCTTTCTCGATCCCGAACACGGCGGGTTCATCCAGGGCCCCAAGAATCTCGCGCTGGCCTTGATCGCGTTCGAGTTGTCCTGGGTCGACGCGGGCGCGGCGACGTGCAGCCTCGCCGGCAACCTGGGCCTCGCCCCGATCCACGAGCGCGGCACACCCGAGCAGCGCGCCCGCTATTTGGCCGGCGCAATGCCCGTGCAGCCGGGTGAAGACCGCCGCCAGGTCCGCGCCGCCTTTGCCCTGACCGAGCCTCTGCC
>DAOOQY010000502.1:0-4156 GCA_035389025.1 Verrucomicrobiota bacterium | reverse complement strand
CGGCGTGTGTCGGCGACGGGGCCGTCGCCGCTCCACTTCATGAATTGGCCCTGCGCATCCGCAGTGCATCTGAATGTTGTCGGTGGGAATCGAGTTTGCGCCGCGTGGGGGCCTGCCTGCCGCGCCTGCCTGTGCCGTGCCCGACACGGCAGACAGGCCACTGCGCATTTCCGCGCAGGCAGGGCACGCGGCCTGCACGGGGAGTCTCCATCGGCGGCAGGCCTGGCGCCCTGGCCGGGCGACAGAATAGCGGCAACAACCAGATGCACAGGCGCGTCCCATCTCAACATTCGACTTGCCCCTCGTTCATCAGGAGATTCGCCTTGTCAGGGGTTTGAACGGCGTTAGCGTCCGAGCGGTTCATGGCTGTCCGCGCGGGGCGGAGCGCCGGGCGGGGCTGTGCCGGGGATGGACGGGACCTGAACCGAGTGTAACCGAGAGATGAAACGCTACCGATCGATGTCCTGGTTGGTGCTGGGGCTGCTGCATGGTCAAGCCGCCGCCAGCGGGGCCGCGCCGGCCGAACTGGAGGTGGCCACCCACACACTCACGAACGGCCTCAAGATTCTCGTCCATGAGGATCGGTCGATTCCCAACGTGGCGCTCTACCTCTTCTACAGGGTCGGGTCGCGCAACGAGCGGCCGGGCACGACCGGCGTTTCCCACTTCTTCGAGCACATGATGTTCAACGGGGCGAAGAAGTACGGGCCGGGGCAGTTCGACCGGGTGATGGAGGCGGCAGGCGGACGCAACAACGCCTACACGAGCCAGGATGTGACGGTGTACCAGGATTGGTTCCCGGCGCCGGCGCTGGCGCTGATCTTCGACCTCGAGGCCGACCGCATCCGCGACCTGAGCTTCGATCCGAAGATAGTCGAGTCAGAGCGGGGCGTCGTGGCGTCGGAACGGCGGACGAGTGTCGATGCGGACAACTTCGGGACGCTGCAGGAACAGCTCGAGGCGGCGGCGTACACGGCGCATCCGTATCAATGGCCGGTGATCGGCTGGATGGCGGACATCGAGAACTGGAAGATCGAGGATTTGCGCGACCATTTTGCCAAGGGCTATTCGCCCTCGAACGCGACGATGGTCGTCAGCGGGGCGGTCACGAGCCGCGAGGTCATCGACCTGGCGCGGACGACGCTCGAGCCCATCCCGGCGCGGCCGCCCCCGCCACCCGTGACGACGATCGAGCCCGAGCAGACGGGGGAACGGCGTGTGACGGTCAAGAAGTTCGCGCAGTTGCCCGTTCTCATGCTGGCCTACCACGTGCCTGAAGCCGCGGGTCCGGACTACTACACCCTGGAGGTGCTGCAGAACCTGCTGTTGTCCGGCCAGAGTTCCCGGCTTTATCAGCGACTGGTGGACCGCGATCAGATCGCCCTGTTTGTCTCGGGCGGCTTTGGCGTCACGTTCGATCCGACCCTGTTCAGCATCACCACACAGCCCAAGTCGGGGATATCGACGGAGACGATCGAGAAGGCGATCGCGGAGGAGTTGGCCCGACTGGTCGCAGAGCCGGTCACGGACCGCGAATTGGAGAAGGCGCGCAACCTGCTGCTCGCCGCGTTCTATCGGGAGATGAAGACGATCAATGGCAAGGCCCACGCCCTCGGCCGCTACGAAGTGTTCTTCGGCGACTATCGGCGGTTGTTCGCCGCGCCCGAGGCTTACGCCCGCGTCACCGCGGGCGACGTGCAACGCGTCGCCGCGAAGTATTTCACGGAGAAGAACCGCACGGTCGCGACGCTCGTCCCCGAGCCGGCCGAGGTGGGAGAGCGGGCAAAGTCGGAGGAGAAGCGATGAATGCCGTCGATCGGTTCGTGTTGGCCAGTGGGCTCTGCTTGCTGCTGGCAGCCGCTCGATGTGAGGCGGCGGAGGGTCTGCATCTGCCGCCCTATCAGCGGGTGAAGCTCGACAACGGCCTGACGCTGTTGCTGATGGAACATCATGAAGTGCCGCTGGTCAGTTTCAGCGTGACGGTGCGGGCGGGCGCCGTGCTCGATCCGGCCGGCAAGGAGGGATTGGCGGCGCTCGCGGCGGGTCTGCTGCGCAAGGGGACTGCCGGCCGCAGCGGCGAGCAATTCTCCGCCGAGCTTGATTTCATGGGCGGGGAGTTCGATGCGGGAGCGGGCCACGACCAGGCTTTCGTGACTGCGGAGTTCATGAAGAAGGACCTCGCCCGGGGCCTGGACCTGCTGGCGGACGCGTTGATGCGGCCGACCTTTCCGGGGCCGGAGGTGGAGAAGCTCCGGGCGCAAACGCTCGATGGGATCAAGTCGGCCAAAGACAGCGCGCGGGAGGTGATTGGCGAGTACTTCAATGCCTATCTGTACGGCACTCATCCGTACGGCCGTCCGTCCAACGGGGACGAGAATTCGCTGAAAGCCATCACGCGTGAAGAGATCGTGCAGTTTCACCGCGCGCATTGGGTCCCCGGACAGGTGCTGCTGGCGGCCGTCGGCGACTTCACGGTGGACGATCTGCGCCGGGCGCTGACCGAGGCGTTTGGCGGCTGGGCGGGGGCGGCGGCGACGCCGGCGACGGTTCCCGCGTTGGGCCGGGTGGCGGGGCGGCGCTTATTGTTGGTGGACAAGCCGGACGCGACCCAGACCTTCTTCCAGGCGGGGAACGTGGGCGTGGCGCGGACGGAGCCCGACCGGGTTGCCGTCGACATCATCAACACGCTTTTTGGCGGGCGGTTCACGTCGATGCTGAACAGCGAGTTGCGGATCAAGTCGGGGCTGACTTACGGCGCGCGGTCGTCGTTTGCCAAGCGGCTGGCCCCGGGTCCGTTTGTCATCAGCAGTTACACGGCCAATGCCAGCACTGAGCGGGCGATGGACCTCATGCTTGCCGTGTTGAAGCGGCTCCACGAAGAGGGCCCCACGGATGCGGAACTGACGTCGGCCAAGAGTTACGTGAAGGGCCAATACCCGACACGGATCGAAACGGCGGATCAGCTCGCGGGGCTGCTGACCGAGCTCGAATTTCACGGACTGGACGCGGCGGAGATCGACACGCTGTTCGAGCGGATCGATGCGCTGACGCTGACCGAGGCGCGGCGGGTGATCCGGGATCACTTCCCGCTGGACAGTCTGGTCTTCACGTGGATCGGGAAGGCCGAGGCGGTCGAGGGATTGGCGAAGAAGTACGCGTCGCAGGTCGACCGCAAGTCGATCACCGATCCTGGGTTCTGAGGTGTCACGTATGAAGTGGTACGTCGCAGAGATCATCGTTCAGTGTCGAGTCGGTAGGGCCTCCAAGCGAAGGACACTCTTTGACCGACAGATCAAGGTGCTGCGGGCCACGACGGACGAAGCGGCTTTTTGCGGACGAGATCACCAAGCTGCATTCCCTGTTTATCCAACGTGATCCGCAGTGCACCGTGCGCAATTTGGAGATCATGAATACGGTTCGCTTGGCGCTGTTTGCAGCGCTGCTGTTCCCACCGGCCGCGTTCGCCAAGCGCATCCCTGCTCCCGTCATCGAGCCGGTAGTTCACAAAGGCGTGCGTTACACAGTCCCGAACGACAGAGGAACGGTTGGATATGCTGTCGCGTGGGATGTCGCCACAGGCAAGCAAGAACGCCACTAATCCGCCAGCGGCTTTGTGATGCGCAGCGTTTTGCCGGTGTCTTCGAGCAGGAACAGGCGGCAGCGTTCGTCGGGCTCACGGTTCGGACTGTGGAGCGCGAGGATCAGGCGGCCTTCGAAGTCGCGGAAGACCATGGCATGGCCGCCATCTTTGCGAAACAGCGGTTCCATCTGATGCGTCCATGGGCCATGAATGCTGCCCGATTCCGATTCCGCGATCCCGGTGGTGTACCCGCTGTCGGTGAAGCTCGACCAGAGCATCAGCAATCCGCCGGCCTTTGTGCGATAAATGGCCGGGCCGTCCGTGACATAGCTCTTGCGTTCCCGTGGCGTCCAGCGCGCCTCTCCTGCACGGAAGAGGAGCTTCGGTTCCCCGATCGTGCCCGAGAGGTCGTCCTTGAGCCGGATGACCTTGATTGATCCGTCGCGGACTTGGACCCATTCGTGGCAGTAGACCATGTGGGGCACGCCGTCCTCGACCCAAAGGGTGCCGTCGAGGGCCATCTCCTCCGCCGGAGTGTGCGGGCGATTGGCAAAGATGCGGAACGGTCCGGTCGGG
>DAOOQY010000501.1:0-4157 GCA_035389025.1 Verrucomicrobiota bacterium | reverse complement strand
GAGATTTCGAAACGCTCCGAACTTCATTTTTCCATGTGCGGGCGCGGTTTTGCCACAGCCCGGATGTCAGACTCCGCGAAGCTTTGTGAAGCATCCGGGCTAGGGGGATTGCCATCGCTGCCGCGCGTCCGGGGGCCTTGAGTCAAAGGAGGACACTCTGTGAGGAGCCAACTCCTGGCGCGCGGCAGTTCTTGCGCACCCGCCCGCAGAAATGGGGCGATGACCCCGAAAACAGGCGCCCAATCGCCAGCCTTTGTCGTTGCCTTTGTCGCCATCGGTGTCGCTGGACCCGGAGGCGTTCGACAAAAGTGCCGACCAAGGTCGCAATCAGAATGGCACCCACACCCTCCACTTTCATAAGACGTGGTATCCCTCGAAGGGAGGGGTGATTCCTGCGAAGAGTATTTACGCCCCGGGATTCAGCGTCCGGACCCCGTATCGCGTTCCGCGTCGATCTGAGCCAGCGCTGGAACACGCCAGAAATCGGTGGTCCGCCGAGCGCTATTCCAGACCGCCAACGTTCGTCCATCAGCCGAGAATCGAGGGCGAAAGAAGAAGCTGCCGGACGGGGCGAGATCGAGGAGGTGTTGGCAGGTCGCCACGTCCCACAGGACGAGTGGGGCGGCACCCGCGAGACCGCCGCTGACCACACGGCAGCCGTCCGGCGAGAACGCGATGCCGAAATAGGGCGCTCCAGGCTCGCCGAACGACCCGGCTTCGCGTCGTTCGCGAACGTCCCACAGTCGGAGCGCGCCGTCCCAACCGGCGGAAGCCAGCCAGCGGCCATCCGCCGAGAAGGCCAGTTCCATCACGCTTTCGCGGTGTGCATTGAACGACGCGATCTGGCAATCAGCAGACAAGTCCCAGAGCATGATTTGACCGTCGTAACATCCGGTCGCGAGGGTCTGGCTGTCTCTCGTCGCGTCGACTGTCCGGCATGACTTCCTCGACAACGCGTTGAGCGAGCGCCAGAGCCTCGGCTGGTGCCAGGTTTTCGTGTCCCAAATGTTCAGGGCGATGCGGCCATCGTCGGGGCGTGTCGCCAGAAACCGGCCGCCTGCCAGGATGCGCATCGTGCCGGGTTCGACATAAGTGCCGGGATAGGGGCAGAAGGAGCCCTGTTCGTGCCCGAGGCTCGAGTCCCAGAAATGGACTGTTCCATTTGTTTGGGCATGGGCCAGCCACCGTCCGTCCCAGGACACGGCCAGGCTGACATTGTTCGAGCCGTATTTTGACATGGGCTCGATGGGGCGAAGGGACTCGAAGTCGAACCTGGTGACTACGCCGGCCAGCAGGGCGAGAAACGACTGTGCATCGGGTCCAAATTCTGCCACCGCAACGTTGGTTAGCGATTGGCAGTCCTGCCGGGGCGGATGCTCGATCGTTGCGAGGTCCCAGAACAGCACCTCGGCATCGTCGGCGCCGCTGGCGGCCGAGCCGCTGGCAAGCCAACGCCGGTCGGGGGAGAAGGCCAGTGCGCTGACCCCAACGGCATGTCCCATCAGATTTGCAGCCAAGCGACGACGCGCCAGGTCATAGACCCGGATGATCTGGTTGTCGCCCATGGCCAGGAACTCGCTTCGCGGATCAAAGGCCAGTGTCCAGGGGCTCTGCCTTTGCAGTGGGAACTCGATCGGCTCGCCTGAGGGCAAAGGCCAGAGGCGCACCACGGCGTTGGTGGCCAGCGCGGACGCCGCGAGCCAGCGCCCGTCCGGAGAGAGTGCCAGGGCGAGAACCTCCTGGGGTTGAGAAAAGGCGATTCCGGTTTGGCCGGGCAGGTCCGCTTCGAGGAACTGGGCAGGCACGTTGGTTCTGTCGGCCTGAAGGCTGAACTCCGCCACCACCCGCCCGGTCGTCGCGTCGTGCAAGCGGATGAGACCTTTTGCGCGATGGCCCTGGGCGAACATCGTTCCCGTGGAGGCGAACACGACGGGGCCGGTGAAAACTTGCCCGACAGACGCCTCGCGGGGGATGCGCAACACCTGGTTGCCGGTTGCCAAGTCCCACAGGGGCGTGCCGGCGAAGAAGGCCGATGCGGCAAGGCGCCTTCCATCCGGAGAGAACGTCAAGGACGAGAAGTTGTCATAAGTGTAAGGGAACCGGCACACGATCGCGTTGCTGTGCAAATCCCAGACACGCACTTCGCCCCCATCCTCGAGTCCGGTCGAGGCCTGGAAAGCCACCTGCTCGGTGGCGGCGCAAAAGCCCATGGTCCAACTGAAGTTCGTTTGGACCAAGCCGGGAATGGGGTGGCGGGTCTCCAGATCGTAGACCAGGGTTAAGCCCCGACGTTCGTGAACCACCAAGCGGCGGCTGTCACCGGTGAACGCCAGGCCCGAGATCGAGCGCGGGCGTGTGCAGAGCCGGAAGGCGGCTTGGCTGTGCGTTCTCTGGTGCAGGTACTGCCATTCCCAAGCCCGCACGTCGGTTGCGGGTCGAGGGTTGCGGGTCGAGGATGGCCGGTGGGCGGTGGCCAGCGATCGGGTTGGCGGCCCATAGCGGTCCAGGAGCGAGCGCACACGCCCCATGTTCTCCTCGGCCAACGCGCGGCCGGCGAGACCCATGTCCGACACATAGGCCTGATGGCGCGCTGTTGCCTCGCTTGTCTGCGCCCGCCGCATCTGCCACGTCGTGGTTCCCAATCCCAGCGCCAGGCACATCACGGCTGCGCCCAGCGCCCCGGCCAGCTTGGGGTTGCGGCGGCACCAGCGCCACGTCCGCTCCGCGCGACCGACCGGTCGTGCCTGGATCGGCTCATTCGCGAGGAACCGGCCCAGTTCGTCCGCCAACCCCTGTGCGTGGGCGTAGCGCCGAGCCGGCTCTTTTTCGAGGCACGTCAGGCAGATGGTCTCAAGATCGCGCGGAATGCTCGGATTCAACCGTCGCGGGGCCACCGGATCGCTCTCGATCACCTGCCGCAAGAGGGCCGTCAACGTCTCGCCCTGAAACGGCGGCCGTCCGGTCAGCAGGTGGTACAGGACCGCCCCGATCGAGTAGACGTCACTCGCCACGCCCACGGCGCCCCGTTTGCCCTCGGCCTGCTCGGGCGAAAGATAGCTCGGCGACCCAAGCACCTGGCCACTGAGAGTGAGTTCAGAGTTGAGAGTTGAGAGTTGAGAGCTTTCGAGCCGATTCGTTAAACCGACAGCGTCGGTTAATTCGCTTGTTGTCCCGGATCGAGCCTGTTGCCCGCCTGAGGTCGTGGTGGCGCCATGCGCCAGGCTGCCCTGACCCGCTGAAGCCGGGACGACAAACCGCTTGGCCAAACCGAAGTCGGTGATATGCGGCTGGTCGTTTTGGTCGATGATGATGTTCGCTGGTTTGAGGTCGCGATGCAGGATGCCGTGCTGACGCGCACGATGCACGGCGTCGGCCACCGCCTTCATCCACCGCGCGCTCCGCGTGTAATTTGAGATTTCAAAGCGCAAATCCGAGATGGTTTCCGCGAGGTTCTTCCCCTCGATGTAGTCCATCGTGAAGTAGAGTTGTCCCTGGTGCTCGCCGACCTCGTGGATGGCCACGATGTTCGGATGCTGGAGTGTGGCGGCGGCCCGCGCCTCGGCGCGAAAGCGCTGGACTTGGTCGGGCCCGGCCAGCGCGCCCCCCAGGATCATCTTCAACGCCACAATGCGATCGAGGCTGATCTGGCGGGCTTTGTGCACAACCCCCATGCCGCCCCGGGCGATTTCCTCGAGCAGGATGTAGTCGCCGAACCGGCGGGCGCCCGGCGTGGCGTCCTCGGCAGCACTCGCCGCGTCAGGCGGCAGCGCCTCGGTCAGGCCTGCCAAGAGCAGGCAGGCCGGACAGAGACCCTCCGGCGCGACGGACTGCAGCGGTCTTCCGCAAGACGGACACGCTCGATGGGCGTCGCCCACAGTTACTCTCCTTCCAGTCAGGCCCGCCCCGGGCAGGTCCAAACTCCAAGCCTCATGAACAGCTCCCGTATTCTTCTTTGGCCTCTCTCGCCCCTCGACCGGCGGCGCCGCTCCGCTGAGCAAGACCTTGACGCGGCCTGGCTTGCCGGCTTCATGAACTCACGACCGTGAGCAGGTGGCGCAGTTCATCCTCGATCTCACTCGGCGACGACACCGTGTGGGCCACCTCGTGGCGGAGGATTTGGCCGTAGCGATGACGCAGCCGCTGGACGGTCTTTTTGA
>DAOOQY010000500.1:0-4165 GCA_035389025.1 Verrucomicrobiota bacterium | reverse complement strand
CGAATAAGCGCCCACCAGCTTGTCTTCTTCACCCTCGAGTCCGACGGTGGACAACGCTTCCTCGATGAGCGCGGGGGCCTGGGCTTCGGGCAACCGGTTGAGCCGGCCCATGTAGCGCAGGTTCTCACGGCCCGTGAGATCGTCGTAGAAACCGACATTCTCGGGCAGGTAACCAACCTGCCGCTTGATCTGCAGCGGGTCGCGCGCCGGGTCGAAGCCGAGGACGCGGGCGCGTCCGGAGGTGGGCTCGGTGAGACCGAGCAGCATGAGGATGGTGGTGGTCTTGCCCGCGCCGTTGGGTCCGAGGAAGCCGAAGATTTCCCTCTCGCCGATCTCGATCGAGAGTCCGTCCACCGCCGTCTGGCGTCCGTAGCGGCGGGTCAGTTGGTCGGTTTGGATGATGGCCATAGCATCGCGGCATCCGATGCGGTCCGGGTCATGACGGGGCCGCATCAACGTCGTCCGAGGATGCGGAAGGCGGCGGCGAGCCCGAGGATGACGAGCGCGATGATGCCCACGCCGATCCAACCCCAGGCCGATGCGGCGCGGATGGTGATGCGGAGTTCGGTCTCCTGGTTGGCCTTCTCGCCTTCGGTCTGGATGCTGACCGAGTAATCGCCGATGAGCGCCTCTTCGGCGGGCGTGATGCTGATCTCGGTCTGTTTGATGGCGCCGGGCTCGAGGTCCTCGATCGTCTCCGGTGTGAACTCGACCTTCCAGTTCTCGGGCTTGAAGGCCTCGAATCGCACCTCGCGCTGCGCGGCCGAGCCTGAGTTCTGCACCAGCAACGTGACAGTGCTCTTGCGTCCGCGTTCGGTGACGAGCGACAGCAGGCCGCTTGAAGTGCCCACCTTGAGACCGTAAGTGCCCGTGAGCACCACTTTGACGTCCGTCTCGGCCCTGGCTTTGGGCGATTGCGCTTCGACCTTGAAATCGTATTCGCCGGCCTGGGCGTTGTAGGGCGGGGTGACCTCCATCTCGACCGTCTTGCTCGAACTGGCGGCGATCTGGAGCGAACTGATCTGCTTGGACTCGTACGCGGGCTTGAACGACGCCTCCCAGCCCGGCGGCGTCGTCGCGCGAAAGTTGAATACAGCGTCCTGGCCGGTGTCGTTCCGCACGTCCAAAGAGAACTGGAACTTGTCGCCCGAGGGCCCACGGAGCGTGGGATAAGACGTCTCGATGCTGACGCGCTCGGACGCCTTCTCCGCGGAGACGACAGTCACGACAATCGCGGACGATTGGGTGAGGGTGCCGTCGGCCGTTTGGGCCTTCACGCCGAAACGGTAGGTGCCGGGGGGAAGCTTCTTGATCTCCTTGTTCGCGGGCGCGCCTGCGAGGTTCAACGTCTGGTCTTCCCTCGAGGCCACGAAAACGCCGCTCACAACGGTTCCGTAGCGTTTGATTTCGACGGTCCAGTCGTCCGGTTTCTCGATGACCTCGACCAAAACGGTCTCATCGCTACGCCCGCGATTCTTGATCAGAAGATCAACGCTGAGACTGTCGTCGGGACCGAGCGTGATGCCGGGGTATTGGAGCGCGGCGGTGATGCGCCGGTCCGGGAGATTCGCCGTCGTATCGGTCTCGGCCGCCAGCGCGGTCCACAGGCCGGCGACGCCGGCGATGACCAGGCCGAGCAGAGTGTGGCGTTGTCGCAATCGCATAAGTCTGTTCCTCAACTTCAAATCCCATCGGCGGCCCGGGCGGGGGGGAGCAGCCCTCAGCTCCCAGTCTGCGATCTCGCGCGCGGCTGCAGTTCGAATAGGCATTGTATTTGTACAAGCGACTCGGCCTTGTCAAGTCGGGTTGGCTCTCAAAGCACCTTGCGGATCGCGCTCAGCAGGACGGCCTCGGCGTCCGGCGCGACGTTCGAGGCCTCGGGGCTGGTCTCGTACCCGCCCTGTTCGTAAGCCACGGCGGTGCCGATGTACCACGGGGCGTAGTCTCCATACGCCGCCATGGCCACGAACAACTCCGGACGCATCGCCTTGGCGGCAAGCTGGTATTCGACAAACAGCTCGCCTGGAAGATGCAGCAGCCGGGCGCGACCCAGCGCCAGGCACGCCACATCCGGGTGTTGTCCAGACTCGCACCGGCGCACCCAGGCGAGCCGGGACGCCGCGCTCGAAACCGGGGGTGTGCCTTGATCGCCGCGGACAGCGGCTTCGAGTGCGGCCGCGCTCAGATGCTTCGCAGGCGGCAGTGCCACGGACTCGACCGTCCACTTCACGTCGTCGGGGCCAATGGGCTGGCGCTCGGTTGTTTCCCAGGCGCGGCGCATGCCGGCCGCGAGCCGTTCGGCCAGACGCAGCCTGTTCTCGGGCGCCCCGTCGTTGTACTTGCCCGCGCCCAGATTGCCGCCCGCACCGCTGAAATGGACATGCAGGGCGGACGGCACCGCCAGTTGGCGGAGAAACCGGGCCAGGCCGGGGAAGTCCGGATTCGGCAAGCCGGTGCGGTAATAGCTCTGCGGGTGGGTGGCGTAGTAGCTCAGGACGGCCACCGGTCGTTCCCCGTTCCAGAAGCTGACGAGGGACACGACGGGGTCAATCGTGCCCTCGGGCTCGGCGCGCAGTGCAGGATCGAGTGTGGTCGTCCAGCGTGTCGCCCGCACCTTGCCGTCCTCGCCCAGAAGGCGCCGGTTCGATGCGACCTGCTCGACGCGCGCCTCGCCCAGCCCCAGATGGGTGACGGGCTGTGCGTGAGCCAGCGACGCGGCCACGGCCCGTTCCAGATTCGCAATCACCTCGCGCTGAAAGGCGCCTTCGTACTGGCGCGCATCGAGCCCTGCCTCCTTGAGAATGCGCTCTGCCGAGAAGTCGCAATCCGGCGCGTCGTGTTGGTGGAGCGAATGCACGGCCACGCGGCGGGCCGATGTGCCGGCGGCGCGGGCGAGGGCATCGCGAAACGCGTCCTGGCCTCCGTTGGCGATCCCGATCCAGTCCACCGCGCAGAGCACGATCGGGTCGCCCGCCCCCGACAGCACGATTCCGCGCGCCCGCAATCCGAGGTCCCAGCGGTTGGTCACCGGATCGTAGGCCATCTGCGACCCGATGGGCGGCGTCGCATCGATGTCGAACGCAGCCACGCGCAGCATTGGCGCCGTCGATTCCGCCGCGATGGGCGGACCCGCGGCCGGGAGGCGGAGGTTCCACGCGCACACCAAGACAAGGACAAGAGCGAAGCGCATATGCATGGGGGGCAGGTTAAGTCGGGTTGCAGTCCGTGCAAAGAGAAAGTCTTGCCGCCTGGCCTGCCAGTCGTGCTACAGTGACGACCGTGAGATTCTTGACCGTGACAGCATCGAGCAATCCGATCGGCGTTCGCCCGGCCCGTGGCGCGGCGAACCTCCGCACTCTGACTCCACCCTGATCGTCTCCGTCCCGCCAGCCGGGCTGGTGCGGCCGTTCTCGTCTGACCCGACGCGTTCCGCGCCCAGAGTCCCGGCCTCCGCTGTGCATGCGGCGGATGTTCCACGCAGGCATTGCGCCGGATTGTGACGGGAACAACCACCTCGACCGATCGAAGATGTTCGGGAACGAACCAAGCCATGAAGACGTTGCCTTTTGAAGACGATGTGAAACGCCGTCGCACGTTTGCGATCATATCGCATCCGGATGCGGGCAAGACGACGCTGACCGAGAAGCTGCTGCTCTACGGCGGCGCCGTGCAGCTCGCCGGATCCGTGACGGCGCGCAAGCACCAGCGCGCCACCACGTCGGACTGGATGGAACTCGAGAAGAAGCGCGGCATCTCCGTCAGCTCGACGGTGCTGCAATTCGAGTACGGCGGGTACTGCGTCAACCTGCTCGATACGCCCGGCCACAAGGATTTCTCGGAGGACACCTACCGCGTCCTGACGGCTGTGGATGCCGCGGTGATGGTGATCGACGCGGGCAAAGGCATCGAGAGCCAGACACGCAAGCTGTTCGAGGTCTGCCGGCAGCGCGGCATTCCCATCTTCACTTTCATGAACAAACTCGATCGCCCGGCGCGGGATCCTTTGATGCTGCTGGACGAACTCGAACGGGTCCTTGGCCTGCACCCGTGCCCGCTCAACTGGCCCCTGGGCGACGGCGCCGACTTTCGCGGCGTCTATGACCGCCGTTCGCTGCAAGTGCATTTTTTCGAGCGCGTGCCGGGCGGCGCCTTCCGCGCCCCGGTC
>DAOOQY010000499.1:0-4170 GCA_035389025.1 Verrucomicrobiota bacterium | reverse complement strand
GCGGGAGGCGGGTTTGCCCGTCGAGCATCTCCGGGAACCCGGTGAACTCGCCCAACTCGACCACCGGCAAACCCGCCTCCCGCAGCGCCCGAGCGGTGCCGCCGGTCGACAACAGCTCGACACCGGCATCGGCGAGCACCCGCGCAAAGGGCACCAGACCGGTTTTGTCGTACACGGAGAGAAGCGCGCGTCGGATCGGTTGCATAGGCAAACGGCAAAATGCCGTCCCTGCCAAATCCGAGTCAATGGACAAATGGGGCTAAAGCAGCCGGGGCTGCAAATCCTCGCGCGCAAGAAGCTCCCCGAGACTCTGCACGCGCGCGCGCCGCCGCTCGATGATTTGCTTGTCGAGCGCCAGGTCGTAGCGGACCGGGTAATCGCCGTCATAGCAGGCCAGGCAGAAGGCCGAGGCCGGCAGGCCGGTCGCCCGCACCATGCCCGCCTGCGAGAGGTAGGCCAGCGAATCAGCCTTCAAGTACCGGCAGATCTCGTCGACGCTGTGGTTGGCGGCCATCAGCTTGCTGCGGTCCGGGAAATCGATCCCGTACACACACGGGTTGACATGCGGCGGACAACTCACCATCACATGCACTTCCCGCGCCCCCGCTTCCTTCAGGTTGGCAACCCGCTGCCGGCAGGTCGTGCCGCGCACGATCGAATCGTCGACGATGATCACGCGCTTGCCGGCCACCACTTCGCGGATCAGGTTCAGCTTCACCCGCACATTGAAATCGCGGATGAGCTGCGAAGGCTGCAGAAAACTCCGCCCCACATAATGGTTGCGGACAAACGCCATCTCGAAAGGAATCCCCGATTCGAGCGAATAGCCCAGCGCCGCGCAATTGCCGCTGTCCGGTACCGGCACCACCATGTCGGCCTGGCGCGGATGCTCGCGAGCCAATTCCCGGCCCATCGCCACGCGCACTCGGTGCACATTCTGTCCGGCGATCGTGCTGTCCGGCCGCGCGAAGTAAACGTACTCGAAAACGCAGAAGGCGCGCCGCTGGTGATCGGGAAACGCCTGGATGCTCCGCAGGCCCTCCCTGTTAATCACCAGAACCTCGCCCGGAGCGATGTCGCGGACAAACGCAGCCTGAATCAGATCGAACGCGCACGTCTCGCTCGACAACACCCAGGCGTCCCCCAGCCGCCCGAGCGACAGAGGCCGGAATCCGTGCGGATCACGGACCCCGATCAGTTCCTGCTCCGTCTGCAGGACCAGCGAGTAGGCGCCCTCGATCCGACGCAACGTCTGGACCAGACTGCCCTCAGCCCCTCTCGGGCCGGGGCGGGCCATCAGGTGCAGGATGATCTCGCTGTCCACAGTGGTCTGGAAAAGCGTGCCTTGCGCTTCGAGTTCCTCGCGAAGCTGAACGGCGTTGGTCAGATTCCCGTTGTGCGCGATCGCGATCTGTCCGCGCGCGGAATCGGCGGTGAGGGGTTGCGCGTTCCGAATGTGGGACGACCCCATCGTCGAGTAGCGGGTGTGCCCCACGGCCATGTCCCCCTCGAGATCGCGCAGAATGCGCCCGCTGAAGACCTGCGGCACGAGCCCCATTCCGCGGTGAACCCGGAACTGGCGTCCGTCGCACGAGACGATGCCGGCGCTCTCCTGCCCGCGGTGCTGCAAGGCGTAGAGGCCGTAGTAGGTGAGCTCCGCGGCATTCGGATGCCCATAGACGCCAAACACACCGCAATGGTCTTTGGGATGCTGCTGCATAGAACCAGACTGTCGATCCATCGGCCCGGTCATTCCAGCCCGCCGCACCCCTGGCTGCAAGCTTCAAGTGCGCCTCCGAGCCGCATGCCTCAGAGCAGCATTGCCAAAGCCGCACCCGGCCGTTACTTTCCGCGTTCGCGTTGAGGTGAAGACCCGGCGGAGCGAGACTGCTGTCGGCCCGGTCCCCAACCTCTGGTGAGGCCATGGCCGAATACAAAGTCCAGTTTGAAGTCTTCGAAGGACCGCTCGACCTCCTGCTCTATCTCGTCAGGAAGGAGGAGGTCGACATCTACCAGGTGAACCTGACCCGCCTGGCCACCCAGTTCATCGAGTATGTCGACCTGATGCGACAACTCGACCTGGACATTGCGGGCGAGTTCCTGGTGATGGCGTCGACGCTCATGTATCTCAAGAGCCGCGAGCTCCTCCCCGTCGACCAGCAGGCCATTTCCCCCGACGAGGACGATGACTCGGACGACCCGCGCTGGGAACTCATCCGCAAGCTGGTCGAGTACAGGAAGTTCAAGGACGCCGCCTCCCAATTGCAGACGCTCGAGGTGCAGCAGGAGCACATCTACCCGCGCCAGCCCGCCAAACCGGAATTCGAATCCGTTCCCGTCCGCACCGAGGTCTCCCTCTTCGACCTCATCGGCGCGGTCAGCGCGATCATGAAGCGCGTTCAGCAACGCGAAGAGGCCCGCGACATCTTCGAGGACAAGTGGATCGTCAGCGAGAGAATCGACTTCATCCGCACGCTCCTGGGTTCCCGCCCCGCCTTCACCTTTGCCGATCTGTTCGGACAGGCGACCAGCCGTTCGGAGGTCGTCGCCACATTCCTCGCCCTCCTCGAGTTGATCCGCTTGCACCACGCCGTCGCCTTCCAGCGCGATCCCTTTGGCGAAATCGAAATTGCCGCCGCACCGACTCCTCCGCCCGGCCCGGCCCCTGCCGCTTCGCCCGACCCCGCCCCCGCTGCCGGCCTCGGCCTGTCGGACACCCATGCGGCAGTCGGCCCCGACGACAGCGCGCCGCCCCCGTTCGCATGATCGAGTTGAAATCCATTCTCGAAGCCGTTCTCTTCTCCGCGCAAAAACCGCTGCGCGCCCTCGAGTTGAAGAACATCCTGACCGCCGCCGCCGAGCAGTCCGACGACGACGACGCCCGCGCCCAGAAGCGCGTCAAGACCGCGGACATCGAATCCGCGCTCGAGCAGCTTCGCGAGGAGCATGCGGCCGCCGACCGCAGCTTCAGCCTGGCCTGCATCGCCGACGGCTGGCAATTCGTCAGCAAGCCCGCCTATGCCCCCTGGCTGCGCGTGCTCGCCGGCGAACGCGCCCGCCCCGCCCGCCTCTCCGCGCCCGCGCTCGAAACCCTCACCATCGTCGCCTACCGCCAGCCCGTCACCCGCGCCGAAATCGAGCAAATCCGCGGCGTCTCGATCGATGGCGTCATGCAGACCCTCCTGGAACGGAACCTGATCGAAGCCGTGGGGCGCGCCGAGGTTGTCGGGCGGCCCATGCAGTACGGAACAACACGCCTGTTCCTCGAATATTTCGGGCTCCGATCGCTCGACGACATGCCCACCGCGGATGAGTTGCGACGCATCCCCGTCGACCGTCCGCCCAGCCTCCTCACCGTCGAACCCGGCCTGGCCACGGCGCCTCCCGAGCAACTGACACTGCAACCCCAGGAGCAATCGGAGCCATGCCCTCCCGCCGCGCCGGAAACCCCGGCCTCAGAGCCCGCGCCGGCCCCTGAACGCCAACCCGCGGACGACGCCCCACCCGCGCCCGCTCCGGAGCCCGAAGGGGAGAATCCGGAGCCCCCGCTTCAAGAATGAGCATTCCCGAACATCGCACCGCCATCGACCGCACCGACCAACAGATTGTCCGGTTGCTCAACGAACGCACGCGCCACGTGCTCGCCATCGGCTCGATCAAACTCAAAAGCGGCCAGGAAATCTATGCGCCCCATCGCGAGCGCACCGTGCTCGATCGGATCGCCAGAATGAACCGCGGCCCGTTGAGCCCGGAGGCCATTCGCGCCATCTATCGCGAGATCATGTCCAGCGCCCTCGCCGTCGAGAAGCCGATGACGATCGCGTACCTGGGTCCGGAGGCAACATTCACCCACCAGGCGGCCCTCCAACGGTTCGGCACCAGCCTGCGCTACGCGGCGCTCAAGACCATCGCCGACGTCTTCAGCGAAGTGGCCAAACGACACGCGGATTTCGGCGTCGTGCCCGTCGAGAACTCGACCGAAGGCGTGGTCACCCACACGCTCGACATGTTCATGGACAGCGACCTGAAAATCGTCGCCCAGGTCGTCATTCCCATCCAGCACTGCCTCATGGGCCGGGCCCGCCGCCAGCAAATCCGCCGCCTGTTCGTCCACCCCCAGTCGCTCGCCCAGTGCCGCCGCGTCGGCCAGCGTCGTGATGGCGCCGGCAC
>DAOOQY010000498.1:0-4178 GCA_035389025.1 Verrucomicrobiota bacterium | reverse complement strand
TCGGCCGAGACCATGAGGTTGCGGACCAGCGGGTGGGTGAGCGAGAACTCCTTCGATCGGGCCAGCGCGTTCGAGTCGAACGGACCCTCCGGCACGAGGGGCACCATCTCGAAGCTCAGACCTCTCCGCACAGGTCTGACCGAGTGCGTCAGACTCTTCACGTCCGAGACGCGCGGCTGTTGCTCGAAGGCGTCGCTGATCCGTCGCACAGCATCCAGTCCGCGTTCGGTGAAGAGCGCGTCGTGTTCGAGGCTCACCAGAACCAGTTCCGTCCCGGCGAGCGCATCGCGGACCTTCTCGTAGCTGGACAGGTTGCGCTCGTCTCCGGCCAGCAGCGCGCGCGTATCGGCGCTCACGCCGAAGCGGGTCCATTGGAACAGCAGCGGCAACGTCAGCACCGCCGTGACCGCCAATGCGATTCGCGGATGGCGGCGAAACGGGTTCTGCCCTGCGTGCAGCACCGTTGTTGTCTGCCAGAAGTGGGGCGCGCAACCAATGCCAATCCGGTTGCCTGAAAACGCGATCCGTACTGCGTCCGCGCAAGGCGCCCTTCGTCGCCCGCGGGCGCGCTCAGCCCAGATAGTTCACAAGGCTTCGCGGAGTTTCATATCCGGGCTCGCGCGGGTCAGGTGCCGGTCGAACCAGTCGGCGAACAGCCGGATGTCCCACAGCATGCTCAGCCAGCCGTGCTTCTTGCCGGGCCGCACGATGAGTTCGACGCGCGCGCCGGATTCCCGAGCGCGGTCGCGAAACCACTCGGATTGTTCGGGCGGGGTGAGGGTGTCGGCGCCTCCCTGCACGATGAGCACGGGGGGCATGTTGCTTGTGACGTGGTAGATGGGGGACATCGCGCGCCCGATCACCTTCCAGGCGGCCAGATTGGTCGACTGCGGCCCGAATGCCTTGACAAAACTCTTGGGCGGTCCGCCGTCGCCCGGGTTCTCCGTGGATTGGCCCAGGTTGAGCAGATCGGTGACCGGGAAGAAGATGGCGGCCGCCTGGACGGCGCTGCTGGCGCGATCCACGGGGTCGGGCGCATCGGCGGGTCCGGGGCCGCCGCGCGTGGCCAACAGCAAGCTCAAATGGCCCCCCGCACTGCCGCCGGTGACTCCAATGCGGTCCGGGTCGATCCCATATTCGCCCGCATGGTGTCGGATAAACCGGACCGCCCGGCTCACGTCGTCGAAGATGTCCATGACCGTGGCATCCGGCTGGGACAGGTGGGTGACGGCAAACACCGTGTAGCCGCGCCGCAGGAGCGGCGCCGCCATGAAAGGTCGAAACGCGTTCGTGCCCGACTTCCACCCTCCGCTCACCATCAACGCGACACCCAATCCGTTCGGTCGAGCCGGCCGCGCCACGTCGATCATCAGGGGTTCCCCGTGCCGTTGTCCATAGACAATGCCGTGGGTGCGCACGTGCCAGGGGTGGAAGTACCACCAAAGTGCGGACGCCGTCGTGCCGGACAGGACGATGACCAGCACGATGACGCTCACGAGCAGATAGAAGACTGCGCGGCGCATGGACATGTCCGGAACGTGGCATGAAACCCGTCCGCCTCCAAGCGGGGAATTGAGGGCGGGCGCTCGGTTTCTCCGTTGACGATTCGCGGCGCGCACTCCAATTTCTGCGCGTTTGCGTCAGGATGAAGAAGACAGTCCTCTTTGTTTGCACAGGCAACGTATGCCGCAGCCCGATGGCGGAAGGCCTCTTCCGCCATCAGACGCGTCAGGGTGGCCGATACGAGGTCTTGTCGGCGGGGGTGGGGGCCATCGGCGGCCAGCCTCCGAGCGCGCATGCGATCGAGGTCATGCGCGAGCTTGGGATTGACATCTCGGGGCAGCGGAGCCGGGGGCTGACGGCCGCGTTGGCGCAGCGGGCCGATTACATCTTCGTGATGACCCACGGGCATCTGGATACCGTGACCCTGCTCCACCCGCATGCGGCGGAGAAGACCTTCCTGTTGCGGGAATTCGACGAGACGCTTGCGGTGTACGAGAAGGACATTCCGGACCCGATTGGCGAGGGGCTTTCCGTCTACCGGGACTGCCGGGATCAGATCGAGCAGGGGCTGCATTCCCTGCTGGCTTTCATTGAACAAACCGCGGGAGGCGGCGATTCCCCTCCCATTACACACCGTCCTATGACCATCACTGTCGGCGCCGACCACGCGGGGTATGCCCTGAAGGAACTTCTCAAACAGCACCTGGCCCTTCACGGGTACGAGGTCAACGACGTCGGCGCGCATTCGGCGGAATCGACCGACTATCCGGACTACGCGCAGGCGGTGGCCAGGCAGGTGGTTTCCGGGCAATCGAGCTTCGGGTTGTTGGTCTGCGCGTCGGGGGTGGGGATGAGCATTGCCGCCAACAAGGTGCCGGGGATTCGCGCCGCGGTGGCGCGGGACGATGTGATGGCGGCCCTGGTGCGGCAGCACAACGACGCCAACGTTCTCTGCCTGGGCGCCCGTTTTGTCAACGAGGAGCAGGCGCGGCGGATTCTGACGGCGTTTTTGGGCGCCGAATTCGAGGGGGGACGCCATCAACGCCGGGTGAGCAAGCTCGAAGCGGGGGAGTCGGGCGCCCCGCGTCTGGCCCGGCAGGATTCGGCGGTTCACGCGGCGATTCGGCGTGAAGTGCAGCGTCAGCAGGAGAACATCGAATTGATCGCCAGCGAGAACTTCGCCAGCCCGGCTGTTCTCGAGGCCCAGGGGTCGGTGATGACCAACAAGTACGCCGAGGGATACCCCAGGAAGCGCTGGTACGGCGGATGCGAGAATGTGGATGTCGTCGAGCAGTTGGCCATCGATCGCGCCAGGGAACTCTTCGGCGCCGAGCATGCGAACGTGCAGCCTCACTCGGGCAGCGGAGCCAATATGGCGGTCTACTTCGCCTTTCTCAAGCCGGGCGACAAGATGCTGACGATGGATTTGAGCCACGGAGGGCATCTCACCCACGGCAATCGAGCCAATTTCTCGGGTCGCTTTTTCGAGATCGTTCACTACGGGGTGCGCAAGGACGACGAGCGGATCGATTACGATCAACTGGCCGGGCTGGCCCGAGAACACCGTCCCAGGATGATCACGGTTGGCGCCAGCGCTTATCCCCGGACGATCGATTTCGCCCGGATGGGCGAGATTGCGCGCGAGGTGGGCGCGCTCCTGCTGGCGGACATTGCGCATATTGCGGGGCTGGTTGCGACCGGACTGCACCCGAGCCCGGTGCCGCATGCGGATTTCGTGACGACCACCACGCACAAGACGATGCGGGGGCCGCGTGGCGGGCTGATCCTGTGCCGTGGCCAGTACGCCAAGGAGATCGATTCGCAGGTGTTTCCGGGCATTCAGGGCGGCCCCTTGATGCACGTGATTGCCGCCAAGGCAGTCTGCCTGCACGAGGCGTCGCAGCCCGAGTTCAAGACCTACCAGGAGCGCGTGGTCCGCAACGCCGCCGCGCTGGCGGACGGCCTGCGGCGCAACGGATTTCGGCTGGTGAGCGGCGGCACGGACAACCACCTGGCTTTGATCGACGTGGGCGCGCGCGGGATGACCGGCAAGGAGTGCCAGATGGCGCTGGATGAAGCCGGCATCACCGTCAACAAAAACACCATCCCCTTCGAAACCCGGTCGCCATTCCAGGCCAGCGGCATCCGGGTGGGCTCGCCGGCGGTCACGACGCGCGGCATGGCCGAAGCCGAAATGGCCGCGATCGGCGATATGATCAGCGAGGTGCTGATGGACATCAAAAACCTTGACGTCGCCCACCAAGTGCGTGATCGTGTCCGTGAATTGACCGCGAGATTCCCCTTGCCGTACTAGAGTTTAGAATTCACCGGAATCCAGTCGGCAAAGGCTGGTCAAACCGTATTTACCCTCAGCTCGAAACGCTGGGACCGCCCTTTCCGGAAGGGCGGCACGTTCTCCCCGTTGACGGTGAAGATCCGGGTTCACGATCAATGGACTGTCAACTCGTTGCCAACTGATTAGATTATGCCACGCCCAAAGAAGTCTGAACGGCCCCGACCCAAACCGATGCGTCGCGCCAAGACGACCGCCGCCTCGGAGTCCAATGCCCGCGAGGTCGCGCCGGAGAAACCGTCTTCCCCGCCCGACCGAGTGGCTGACGACGCCACACGCGATGAAATGCGACCCGAGCCGACGGAGCAATCGGCCCCGGCTG
>DAOOQY010000497.1:0-4181 GCA_035389025.1 Verrucomicrobiota bacterium | reverse complement strand
ACCGCGATGTCCGCGACGATCGGATGCTCGTGTTCACCGGGCCGATCCGGGACACAGCCAGCTTCCACTACGCCGTGCGCGCCGTGACACCGGGTCTCTATGCGCTCCCTCCGGTCACCGTGTCCGGAATGTACGAGCCGGAAATCCGGGGCGTGGCCGCTGGCGGTCAGGTGCGGGTGATTCCATGAACCAGGCGGCAACAACACCATGTCGTCGATGCGGCCCCCACGGGAAACACGCGTGGGCGTGGCGGACGGCCCTGGCCGGAGCCGCCTGTGCCGCCGCGTTCGAAGCGGCGGTGCGCTGGGCGCCATTTCCGACGGACACACTGACACGCGCCACTCCCTCGGCGGTGCTGACGGACCGCGGTGGCGAGCCGCTGCGGGTGCGTCTGGCCGTGGGCGGACTCGACCGACGTCCGGGCTACGCACCCGCTGCCGAGCACTGGATCGTCAAGGCCATCGTCGCCGCGGAGGATCGGCGGTTCTGGTCGCATCCCGGCGTCGATGGTCTGGCGATCGGGCGTGCGGCAGCCCAGAACCTGTTCTCTGGACGCCGCCTCTCGGGGGCCTCGACGATCTCGACGCAGGTCATTCGGATGATCGAGCCGCGCCCGCGGACGCTCCGAACCAAGTTGATCGAGGCCTTCCGCGCACTGCAGATGGAGCGCCGCCTGGGCAAGCGGGAGATTCTGGCCCATTATCTCGACCTCGCACCCTTCGGCGGCAACATCGTCGGCATCGAGGCCGCGGCCCGCCGCTACTTCCACAAACGAGCCGATGAACTGTGCCTTGCCGAGGCGGCCCTGCTCGCCGGCCTGCCGCAATCCCCATCGCGTTTGCGGCCCGACCGGCATCCGGAGCGGGCGAAAGAACGTCAGGCGTGGGTCCTCGAACGCATGCAAGCCCGGGGGATGATCACGGCACGGCAACGGGCGGAGGCCCTCGCCCAGCCGATCCAGGTGCGCCCCGGTTCCTATCCGTTCAGCGCGCCGCACTTCTGCGATCTGGTCGGGGTGCCCGCGCGCCCCGCGTGCGGGTCCGTCGTCCGCACCACCCTGGACGCCGATCTGCAGCGCCTGGCCGAAGGCAGTCTGCGACGTTGTCTGCAGGGCGGCCCGGTGGACTGCGGAGCCGTGGTCGTGATCGAGGTCGGAACCGGCGCGGTGCGCGCCCTGGTGGGCTCGCCCGATTACGCCCGGCCCCGCGCGGGACAGGTCAACGGCGCGGTCGCGCCGCGCGCGGCGGGGTCCACGCTCAAGCCCTTCGCCTACGCGCTGGCCCTTGACCGCGGGCTCGTCACCCCGGCCACGGTGCTGGCGGATGTGCCGGCGCGCTTCCGCGATTTCGATCCGCGGAATTTCTCGCTCGATTTTCTGGGCCGGGTCAGCGTGCGCGACGCCTTGGTGCTTTCGCTGAATCTGCCGGCCATCGACATCGAGCAGCGGGTGGGGCAGGAACGGTTCCACGCCATCCTCCGCGACGTGGGCTTGTTCTCAATCTCCAAACCGGCATCTCACTATGGACTTGGCCTGGTGCTGGGCAATGCGGAGGTGCGGTTGCTCGACCTCGCCAACGCCTATGCCTGCCTGGCGCGGGGCGGCGGTTGGGCTCCCCCGCGCTTCGTCGAGTCCCCGAACCCGCCGGCGACGCGGCAGGTCTTCTCGCCGGAAGCCTGCTGGCTGATCAGCGAGATGCTCGGCGGAGAAGAGCGCGCCATGGACGCCACGGGCCATACTGCCGACGTGCGCCTGCCGCCCATGGCCTGGAAGACCGGGACCTCCACGGGTCTGCGCGACGCCTGGACGGTTGCCTGGAATCCGGAGGTCGTCATTGCCGTGTGGGCGGGCAACTCGGACGGAAGCGCCTCCGAGCTTTTGGTCGGGCGCAGGATCGCCACGCCCATCGCCTGGGACCTGCTGCGGCGGCTCTATCCGGACAACCGAGGGCCGTGGTTTGCCCGTCCGGCGGGCATTGTGACGCGCGCCGTGTGCGCCGAGAGCGGCTGCCCGCCGGGACCGCATTGTGGATGTCGGAGCGAGGACTGGGCCATCGCGAATGTCTCCCGGCATGAGTTCTGCCCGGTGCACCGCGAGGGTGCCAAAGCGGCCTGGCCTCCGTCCGTGGCGGCGTTCCTGAACCGCGGCGCGGCGCCGGCAGCGGCGGAGTCCGCCGGCTCGTTGCGCATCCTCTCACCGGCGCGCGGCTGCACCTACCGCCATGTGCTGGACCTCGACGTCGACGCCCAGCGCCTCGCGTTGGACGCCGCCACCGACCGCGCGGGCGATCCGCTGCACTGGTTCGTGGACGACCGTCCGGTCGGGAGATCGCGTGTCGGGCAGCCCCTGTTCTGGCCGATCGAGCGGGGCAAACACCGGATCGTTTGCAGCACACTCGGCGGGGCGAGCGAGTGCGTGCAGATCACGGTCGAATGAGCGGGCCGCGCGCTAGTAGAAGGCCACGATGGTCAACAGATGCTCCGCTTTCGGCAGTTCGACCCATTCTTTGTCCGGATCGAACCCCGTCCAGGACTGGCCGTTGACCTCGACGCGCCGGAGGGGCTTGGCCTCCGGATGGCGGAAGCGGAGCAAGACGCGCTCCGGCGCTCGTCGCGTTGGCGGGTCAAGGACTGCCGTGATCGAGCCGGTATTTGCCCTGGACTCGTACCGCAGGCTCATTGGGCCAAAGCGCGTCGCGGCGCGTTCGATCGCTGAACTCTGGCCTTCCGCCAGCCACGCGCGCGGCAGGGCCATGCCGAGTCGCAGGACATCGTCGCCCCGATCATCCTCGATGAACATCAGGCGCAGCCAGTAGGTTGAGTTCGACTCGTCGCTGGCCTTGTAGTGGTCGCCGCGCCAGTCGCCAAGGTCGGGCAGGGGATGCTCGCACATCATCTGGGTGTCCGGGTAATAGCAGGAGGCGAACGCGTTGAAGTAAGCGCGCAGGAAATGCTTGATCTCGTCTCGCAACAAGTACGGATGAGGCGAGCAGAGCAGGTTGGGCTGCATCGAAATGCCGCCCCGGCTGAACCAATGGGCGCCGTGTTTCTCCCACGAGTACCCATACCGTTCGGACAAATACAGATTGTCCTCGAAATCCTGCATGATCGGAACTGCCATGGGATCATTCGGCGCCATCAGCCCGGTGCGGAGAAAGTAGATCGATCCTTCGAGCGTGACAGTGATCCAGCCGAACGTCCGCCCACGCCGATGGACCTCGGACGGGATTTGCGGAATCCACGTGCCGTCGCGCAGCGGCACGAGCGGCGAGCGCACCCTCGCCTCGCGGAACGCGTCGAGAATATCGCGTCGATAGGCCTCCGCTTCATCCCTCAACGCTTGCGCCTCGGTATGGTGAATGTCCGCCAGGGCGCTCGCGACGGCGTTCAACCCCCACCAACTGAATCCGTTGTTGGACATCCAACAGCGCCAGTCGCCGATGTCTTCGAGCGACCCGGGCGGCAAGAGGCCGCGCTCGATGCGTCTGAGGCCGTCGAGGTTCCGGGTTCGGGCGCGCTGACTGATGATCCAGTGGCAGGCCTTGACCAGCCGATCGGCGTTTCGGGCCAGCCAGGGCTTGTCGCCGGTCTGCCAATAATGCTCCGCCATGGCCCACATGATCCATCCATGATGCTGGTTGTATCCGCCCTCCTCCCAGCCGAATGCGCCGTTGAAGACCCCTTCCTGCGAGGTGTAATCGCCCGGCAAGCGCACCGTCCCCTGGTAGTCCAGGAAGGTGTCCAGGCAGCGTTCGGCTTCCCCGTGCAGCCCGCGGCGGTCCAGGTCCGTGATCATCATGCACGATTCGTTCCCGAAGACGCCGTAGGAGAAACCGCCGACCCGCGCAGCGAGCCGATTCGCCCCGGGCTCGCGCCCGCAGTTGATGAGCAGGTGCGACACGTGAGCGCCATGGAAGTTGTTCAGCTCCGGGATGGGCGTGGTGATTCGGGTCCCGGCCGCGACCCGGCTCCTCCAAAACCGCCTGGTCCGCTCGAACTCGCGGTCGAATTCGAGATTGCGCAAACGCTCAATCTCCTCGGGCGCGTTGAGTGTAATGAACGGAATCTTGACCACAATGAAGCCGTCGGTGCCGGGCGGCATGTTCCCGAAGTACTGGATCGTTCCGTCGACCTCAGGCGGATTGGCCTGCCCCTGCCCTTCAATCAATGCCCGGATCACTTCG
>DAOOQY010000496.1:2676-4191 GCA_035389025.1 Verrucomicrobiota bacterium | reverse complement strand
AGCCCCGGCGCGCAGGACACCGATGGCGATGGCTTGCCTGACGATTGGGAACTGGCCAACGGCCTGAATCCCTATTCCGCTGACGGTCCGGACGGCGCCACGGGCGATCCTGACCGCAATGGACTCGTCAATCGCGATGCCTATCGGTCCGGCCGGCCCGCCTGGTTCGGACCGACCCGAGTCCAGTGCGCCGTTGCGCCGAATGATCCGGATGCTGTCCTCCTCGAATTCGATGCCGTCGTGGGCCGGCGCTACACGGTGTTCTCGCGCGAGGCGCACCCGGGGGCTGCGTGGCGGCTCGAGTACACGGCGCCGACGATTCTGTTTGCCCAAACGGTCGCGGTCCAGTTGCCACGGCCCGACGGCGCCCGGTGGTACCGCGTGCAGGTCGAATGAGCGATCCGATGAAGTGGAGAGTTGAGAGTTGAGAGTTGAGAGTCGAGCGTTTGCGATTCAAGGTCTCCGCGCGCATTGGATCGTTGAATGCCAATGTTCCCCATGAGTCGTCAAACACACGTCCCGGACCAGTACCAAGCACCATGATCAAGAGAATCGTCATCACCGGCGCACTCGCTGCGCTGGTCACCCTGGCTCGAGCACAGGATTCCTCGAATGCCGGCCCGGCCTGGCTATCGCTGTTCGACGGCCGCAGCCTCGACGGCTGGAAAGCCAGCGAACACCCGGCGTCGTTCAAAGTTGTGGATGGCGCAATTGCCTGCGACGGACCGCGCGCGCACCTGTTCTACGTGGGCGGCGAGGGCGGCGCCCGGTTCAGGAACTTCGAGTTCGAGGCCGAGGTCATGACGCGCCCGGGGGCGAATTCAGGCGTGTACTTTCACACGGCGTTTCAGGACAGCGGGTGGCCCCGGGCCGGATTTGAGGTCCAGGTCAACAACTCGCAGCCGGCGCACAACGACTACTTCGAGACCAAGAAGACCGGGAGCCTGTATGGCCTCCGCGGCCAGCACAAGTCCATCGTGAGCGACAACGAGTGGTTCCGTCTGCAAGTCCGCGTGTGCGGTCGCCAGGTGCAAATCCGGCTCAACGGGACGTTGGTTGTGGATTACGTCGAGCCGAAAGCGACGGCGGGTGGGGGCGTTCCCCGGCGGCGGCTTGGAGAAGGGACATTCGCACTGCAGTGTCATGACGAGACCAGCAAAGTGCTCTATCGGAATCTCCGTGTGCGTCCGTTGCCGGAGGCCGCGAGCGGCCCGGTCGAGGAGCCTGTCGTGGACGATGCCTACCGCCAGATCATCGCGCTGCAGGCGGCCAATTTCCCGGTGATCAACGCGCATGTGCATCTCAAAGGCGGCCTGACCTTGGACGAAGCGCTCGCCCTGTCCCGAAAGACGGGCGTGTATTATGGCATTGCCGTGAACTGCGGTGTGGGCTTCGGCGTCACCAATGACGCGGGCATCCACCGCTACCTCGATGAGATGAAGGGCCAGCCTGCGTTCGTCGCCATGCAGGCCGAAGGCCGCGAGTGGGTCAAGATGTTCTCCCGCGAGGCCATCG
>DAOOQY010000496.1:0-2666 GCA_035389025.1 Verrucomicrobiota bacterium | reverse complement strand
CATCGCCCGGTTCGATTATGTCTTCACCAATTCGATGACCTACACCGACAATCAGGGGCGGCGGATGCGGCTCTGGATGCCGAACGAAGTGTTTGTGGACGATCCGCAGAGTTTCATGGACACGCTCGTGGACCGCGCCGTGGGCATTCTGAGCACCGAGCCGATCGACATCTACGTCAACCCCACATTCCTGCCGGACGTTCTGGCCGCCGACTACGACGCCCTCTGGACCGAAGAACGGATGCGCCGGGTGATCGACGCCGCTGTGAAGCACCAGGTCGCCATCGAGATCAATGCCCGCTACCGACTGCCGAGTCCGCGCTTCATCAAGCTCGCCAAGCAGGCCGGCGCCAAATTCTCGTTCGGCACGAACAACGGTGACCGCGATGTCGGCGACATCGATTACTGTCTTCAGATGGTCCGCGAATGCGAACTCAAATGGCAGGACATGTTCTTGCCATAACCCCCGGCCCTTTTCGCGGCCGTGTCCAGCGTCGCTGGGCGGCAACCGTCTGTTGACCTGCCGTTTTGAAGATTCTGATTCTGAAGCCAAGCTCGCTGGGCGACGTTGTGCAGGCGCTGCCCGTGCTGCGGTTGCTCAGGCAGCATCGGCCCGATGCCCAAGTGGATTGGTGGATCGACGCCGGCCTGGCGCCGTTGCTCGAATGCGATCCGGATTTGGCGGCGTTGATTCCGTTCGATCGTCACCGGTGGCGCGCGCCCCGGATTTGGTTCGATGCCTGGCGCGGACTTGCCCGAATGCGCCAGGCGCGTTACGACCTGGTCATCGATCTCCAGGCGCTCGCGCGCAGCAGCCTGATCGCCTGGCTGGCGCGGGGGCGCCTGACGGTCGGCTTGGACGACACCCGCGAGGGGGCGCCGGCCTTCTACGACATCCGCGTCCCACGCCCCTCGCCGACGACCCATGCGGTGGATTGGTATCTGGCGGTGTTGCGGCGTCTCGAGATTCCTGTCCACCGCGACTTCGTCTGGCTGCCCGAGCGGGTCGAGGTCGCCGACCGGATTCGCGCGCGCTGGCCTGGCGGTCAGATGGACTGGGTGGGCATTCAGCCCGGCGCACGGTGGGAGAACAAACGGTGGCCGGCCGAGCGCTACGCGGCGCTCGTGGCGCGTCTGGCGGAGGAGTGTCCTCAGCTTCGGTTCGCGGTGCTGGGGGGAGGGAGCGACCGTGCGCTGGCGGAGGCGGTCTGCGCCGGGCGGCCGGATCGGTGCGTGAATCTGGCGGGCCAGATCGGTCTGCCGGAAATGGTCGAGTGGATACGCCGCTGCCGGGTGCTTGTCAGCAACGACACCGGTCCGATGCACGTTGCGGCTGCCCTGGGCACGCCCGTGGTTGCCCTCTTCGGGCCGACCGATCCCCGGCGCACCGGGCCGTACGACCAGGTCGGTCACGTCCTGCAACACCCGTTGACATGCGTTCCGTGTCTCAAGAGCCGATGCTGCCACGCGCATCCCCTCGAATGTCTGCGATTGATCTCGGTCGACCAGGTGTTCGAGGCGGTCCAGCGGCGTCTGGGTGCGCCTTTGGGAGCCGCGACTCGAGAGTCGCATCGGGAATCGCGATGAAGCATATGTGGGACGCCGGACATTCGATTCCCGATCGCCAGCACATCGGCGCGTCGGAGCGACCGGCGGTCGGGCCAGGCGAGAACGTCGCCGCAGGGCCTCGTGCCCGGGTTCGTCTCAAGCTGACGATCGCCTACGACGGGACCGGGTACGAAGGCTGGCAGATTCAGAAGATCGGTCTTGGCGTTCAGCAGCGCATCGAGGAAGCGCTGGCCCGCTTGTTCCCGTCGCATCCGCGGGTGCACGGATCGAGCCGGACCGACGCCGGGGTGCACGCCGCGGGGTTGGTGGCGCATCTGGACGTCCCGCGGGACGAGTGGCGGATGACCGGCGCCAAGCTGCGTTTGGCGATTAACGCTCATTTGCCCGAGGATATCCGCGTGCTGAGCGCCGCGCGCTGCCGTCCAAGTTTCCATGCCCGCTTCGATGCGGTCCGCAAGCAGTATCGCTACCTGGTCTGGAATCATCCGGCAATGAACCCTCTCTGGCGCCACCAGGCCTGGCACGTCCCGCGCCCGCTCGATGCCGCCGCCATGCACGCCGCGGCCTCATCGCTCGTCGGGCGCCGCAATTTCCAGTCCTTCACGGCCAACCCAGGTTACGCGCGCGCCTCGTCCGTGCGGACCGTGTTTCGCTGTGACGTGCGCCGGCACGGGCCGCTGCTGACGTTCATCATCGAGGCCGATGGTTTTCTCTACAAAATGTGTCGCGGCATTGTGGGGACGCTCGTGCAGGTCGGGCTTGGGAAGATCAGGCCGTCGGACATGAGCGGGATTCTCGAGAGCCGCGACCGGCGCGTGGCCGGCATGACGGCGCCGGCGCACGGGCTTGTGCTGTGGAAGGTGACGTATGGGCGGAAGGCTCGACCGGGCCGGAGCGATTCCGGGCGCGGTTTTGCCAGAGCCCGGATATGAGACCCTGCGAAGCCTTATGAAATATCCGGGCTAAGGCCTCCGGGCCACACTCAATCCCAACTATGGCACGACCCGATCCGTTTCACGTGGTGTTGCTCGAACCCGAGATCGCGCCCAATACCGGCAACGTGGCCCGGCTCTGCGCGGCCACGCGGACCTGCCTGC
>DAOOQY010000495.1:0-4211 GCA_035389025.1 Verrucomicrobiota bacterium | reverse complement strand
ACACAACCGCCCGCAGCGTCCCGTCGTCCCCGGTGATGCTCAGCACCGGCACATCGTGATCCACGGGCCCAGAGCGGTTTTGCCCGATCCGAGCGCCGTTGGACGCGGGCTGGCGTCGGTTGATGGCGAAGTGGGCGGCACCGTGCCCCGAGGCGATATGGGCAGGGCCGAGATCGTCGAGCGCAGCATCGATCACCGCTGTCAGATTGTCGCAGAGCCTGCGCGTGTAATCGACGACGCGCGCCTGCTCGGCCTCGTCGAAATCGAACATAACGCGCAGGTTGGGCCAGATCACCGGCCCGGCATGCGTGTGCGACGAGTTGAGCAAGACCTCCGATCGCTTCAGACCGTGACGTTTCCGAGCCCGCTCCGCAACGGCATCGCTGATTTCCCGCGGCAGGCCAATCACGTCGCTCGTCACGAGGACCGCGCGGCCTCCGCGGGAATCCTCGAGAGCCAGGGCCTTCGCCCAGAGCTCCGTCCGCACCGACGCCGCGGCATTGGTGCGCGCGGCGTAACCGGTCAGCCAGAACGGCATGGGAGGCGTGATGGGAACGCGGGCGACACCCGCTTGGAAATCGGCTGTGGCAGCCGACAAAGGAGCAGCCAAAGCCAGGGACAACGCGTAGAGGGCTTTCATCTGAAACGGAGAGGACCGTCCCATATTTTCCGTGAAAGTCGAGCCCCTTTCGTGCCCTGTCCCAACACGAAAACCGCCCTGCTTCCGATGAACTGACGAGTTGAGAGTTGAGACTTGGACGTTGAACGTTTCGGGTTCATGGGGTCAAGGCACATTAAGTCGTTGAATCTCAACACCCCGCATGAACGGAGCGCCAACTGCGCGCGCCAGCGCAGCCTTCCCCGCAACGATTCGCCATGTGCGCAGGCCCAGAATTGGCGTGCTTTAGGCAATCGTTCTGGTTGAATGGCAGCATCGATTTGACAAAGCCGGACGCGAAGACACAATAACAACAGACGAGAATGGAGGAAGAGAATGCCGACGTATGACTATGAATGCGGCCATTGCGGCCACCGCTTCGAGCGAAGGCAACGGATGTCCGATCCCCCCCTGCAAACATGCCCTGCATGCGGCAAAGAGGTCCGCCGGCAGTTCGGCGCCGGCGCCGGTGTCATCCTCAAGGGCGGCAGGAAATCCCACGGCTCAGGAGCGCCCTGCGCGTGGGAATCCACCGGACAGACCTGTTGCGGACGGAGTGCACGCTGCAATTCCGGAGGCTGCGAGTTCTAACCCCCATATTTCGGGCCTCGTCAGTGCACAGGGCACTCAAACTTCGCAAGAGGACTGCTGTGCGGGATCGAGTGCCGTCTGCCAACACGAACGCCCGGCAAGCCCCCTCCGCCGGTAATCCAATCCCCGTGCGTGGAATTCTCTCGCGCGCATGGAATTCTCTCGCAGCCTGAGCCGGGAAACGGTAGTCTGCGCCCACCGTCACAATGCCCGTTGAGACTCCAAATCTCGGCTCTGCCGAGCAACTGAAAGAGACCCCATGACACGATGGCTCTGCGCAATGGCTTCTGTCGTTTTGTGTGCGACCGCGGTGCACGCCCAGGAAACGCCCGCCCAAAGGGCCGAGCGGATGGCCTGGTTCAATAACGATCGTTTCGGCCTGTTCATCCACTGGGGTGTCTATTCGGTGCCTGCCGGCGAGTGGCAGGGCAAGACCAACTACGGCGAGTGGTTTCTCGAAGAGACGAAAATGCCGGTCTCCCAATACATGCAGTACGCGAAGGAGTTCAATCCGGTCAGATTCGACGCCCGTCAGTGGGTGCGCATGGCCAAGGATGCGGGGATGAAGTACATTGTGATCACATCGAAACACCACGACGGTTTCGGGATTTTCCGTTCGAATCTCACCGACTGGTGCATGAAAGCGACACCCTTCCCACGCGACCCGCTCGCCGAGTTGGCGGCGGCCTGCCGGGCCGAGGGCCTGCGCCTCTGCTTCTACCACTCGATCATGGACTGGCATCACCCGGACTGGGAAACCCGCCGGGCCTGGAACGATACGGCGCCGGCATCGCCGCCCGACATGGAGCGTTACATCCGGTTCATGAAAGGCCAACTCAAGGAACTCATCACCCGTTACGGCCCGCTGGGAATCCTCTGGTTCGACGGCGAATGGGAGAAACCGTGGACGGTCGAGCGCGGGCGTGACCTCTACAACTATGTCCGCAGCCTCCAGCCCGACATCATCATCAACAATCGCATCGGCAAGGGCCGCGCCGGCATGGACGGAATGGACAAAGGCGCGGGCGGCGTGGGGGACTATGGCACGCCCGAGCAGGAAATTCCCGAAACCGGCTTTGGTCCGGGCGTCTCCTGGGAATCGTGCATGACGATGAACAACCACTGGGGCTTCAACAAGCATGACCAGAATTGGAAAAGCACACAAACGCTGGTGCGCAACCTCATCGACTGCGCCAGCAAAGGCGGCAACTACCTGCTCAATGTGGGACCGACCAGCGAAGGCCTATTCCCTGAACCCAGCGTTCAGCGGTTGGCGGAGATCGGACGTTGGATGAAAGTCAATCACGAGGCCATCTACGGCACCAGCGCCAGCCCTTTCAAGCATCTGCCCTGGGGCCGGTGTACTCAGAAAGCCGCACAGGACGGCACGACTCGACTTTACCTGCACGTGTTCGAATGGCCCGCGGACGGTAACCTGCTCGTCCCCGGCCTCACGAACACCGTCGATTCCGCCACCGTGCTCGGAAGCGAGGCCGCCGTGCGCTTTGCGCAGACACCCGAAGGCGTCGCACTCACTCTGCCTCGAGTCGCGCCCGACGCTTTGTCCTCCACGGTCCTGCTGAAGATTCAGGGCAGGCCCTGACCGCCCTCGATGAGCGAACTGCAGACACCGCGGCACCAGGCAACCCGCACATTCCTGCGAGTCGCGGGACTGCTGGTCGGGGCGGCAGGTCTCCTCTTCCTCATCATCGGCCTGGCCAGTTTCTTCGCGGCCTTTGGGGGGGAGGGGCCGCCCCGTTTGTTCTGGTGCTGTTTCGTCGGGATACCGCTGCTCTTTGTCGGCGGTGTCATGTGCCTGTTCGGGTTCATGGGCGCGGTCGCCCGCTACACCGCCGCGGAACAGGTGCCCGTCGCCGCTGCCGCGATTTCCGATCTGGCCTCGGGGACCCAGGATGCTGTCAAGACCGTCAGCCGCGCCGTGGCCGAGGGTGTCGGCGACACGCAGGGCGACAAGAAGCCGTGCGGCTGTTCCAAGAACGGAGCGAATCAAGACACGCCCGATCGGCAACACTGAGCGACCCCGCAGTTCTCAGCCCCTGGCCTGTGCCTCGAGCCAATCGCATGCCCTTGGCAGCACTTGGCTCCAGTGAAAGGTCTTGGCCCGCTCCCACGCACAACGGCGATACCGCTGATAATCCGCCGGCGTCGCCACGCATCGCTGCACTGCATCGGCGAGTGCCTCCGGGCATTCCGAGTCCGCCACGCGCCCCGTCTGATCCTGAACCGTGGCCTCGATCAGCCCGGCGACAGGATAGACGACGGCGGGGGTGCCCATGGCGTTGGCTTCGATGATATTCAGCCCCCACCCCTCGCGCAGCGAAGCGTGCAAGAGCAGGTGGGCCTCTCGAAGCGCAGCATCCTTCGCCGCTTCCGGGAGCGGCCCCGAAAAACGCACCATCCCGCCCACCCCCAGACTCGATGTCAGAGCCCGCAACGCCGGTTCCATGTCGCCCGCGCCCACGATATTCAGCGTCGCTCGGAATCCCCGGTCGGCCAGGCATCGCAACGCCCGAATGCCGTGGTCGACCCGTTTATTCGGCGCGAGCCGTGACACCATGACCAGGCGCAGAGGTTGCTCGATCGGTTTCGACTCGAGTTCCGGGATGGCTGTCGTATGGACGCCGTAGGGAATGAGCTGAACGCGTCGGACGCCGATCTCCGACAGAATCGTCTTTGTCGAGGCCGAGGCCGTCCAGAATTGCACATTCCGGTAGAGCCAGAGCGTCCGACGTTCCTGCCACTTGCCGATGGCCGACCAGGGCCAGTTGTAGAACACGTTCCAGATCGGCCCCAACACCTCGTGGATGTACGCCACACACCGCGTGCGGGACCACCACGGCGCGTACCACGGAATCCCGTGATGCTGGTCGATCACCAGATCAAACGGACGCTGCCGCCGATACCATCGACGGGCGGCCAGAACCGAACTCCCCTTGCCGCC
>DAOOQY010000494.1:0-4211 GCA_035389025.1 Verrucomicrobiota bacterium | reverse complement strand
GCGAGATGGCCGAGTCCCTTGCAGCGGAAGTGGGCATCCCGGCTGCCGAAGTGAACCGTTTCATGGACCGGATGATCAACGAGCAGGCCACATTGTCGGCGCGTCTTGCCGAACTGGAGAAGACACTCGCCGGAACGCCGGAGGAGCGGCAGCGCCAGATGCAGGAGGCCGTGGAAGCCGAACTCGAACAGATGGCGGTCGAGGCCATGGGCGAGAAGGGCCGCGACTTTGTGCAGAAGCTAAAGGAGTTCGAGGGGCGACGTTACTGAGGAATGAGCGAGATGCACTACACCGTCACCCTCACCCGCCCTCCGGGCACCCTCTCCCATCGGATGGGAGAGGGACGGGGTGAGGGGTCTGTGCAGGGTATCCAGCCGACTAGGCAGTAACAAGTGAGGCGGAGGGTCTTGGGCCTCCACCTCAGTGGCACTGGGAGAGTCAAAACTGGGGCAGAATCACGCGCTCGATGACGTGACGCTTGCATGGTGTGTTTCTGCTCTGACGCACGGAATCGCCGAGTGGCCGCCGCCCCAACGCTTCATGGATGTTCAACGGCGCCGCCCCGCAGCCTTTGGCCCCACACCCGCGCGTGCAAGCCGCGCAACGGCAGCACGCCATGCAACGACGAGTTGTGGTGCCGGCCGCTCGAAGGGCCTTGATGAACCGGGGGTTGGTCCGGCGGAACGTGGAGAGGACCCTGCAATTCCGGCAGATCGCTTCCGTCCGGTCGGCTCATGCGCACAGCGATTCAGCGGGGCGCGGCTCCTGCGACGCTCAGCGTGAGGTCAATCGTGTCGGCAACCTTCTCTTCGGAGGCTTTGGGATTGATGCGGAAATCGCTGCGCTTGATTGCGAAACTGGCGCGCATGACGAGCAGATCGCCCTGCATCTGGCCGTTGGTGCGCGCGCCGAGCTTGTCCTTCAGGTAGGTGAACTTCACCGGCGCGGTGATCTGCCTGGCCACGCCCTTGATTGTCAGCGTGCCGGTCACATCCGCCGTGGTGCTGTCGCCCGCGGTCTTCACATTGCTCAGCGATTTGGTCTCGAAGCTGATTTCCGGGTGCTTGGCAACATCCAGCCACTGCTCCCCGTGCAGGTGCTCCTTCATGAGCGGATTGGGGACGTGCAACGAGGCAGCGGCTATAACGATCCTGCCTTTCGTGGCCGCGGGGGCTTGCGGGTCGAAGATCACCGTACCGCTGATGCCATTGGCGCTGCCACTGATGGCTTCGAGCGGCGCGTCGAGTGTGAAGACTGCGTTGTTGACGCCTTTGGGGTCTTTGAAGTCAAAGTTCTGAGGCGCAGCCAAGGCGATGCTGGCGAGCGTGGTGAGGGCCAGCAGGGTGATGGAGGTTTTGGTCATAGGTTTGGTTTCTTTCAGGTTGTGGTTTGTTTGTTGCGGAACAGGAATGAGCCTCCAGCCAGGAGCGAGGCTCCCAGCAACGCGGCTCCCAAGAAATCCAAGCCGGGCACAAAGCGCCGGTCGTAGCTGACGGCTTCGAGGCCGGTGATTTCATCAACGGTTTTCACGGGCACGCTCGTCTTGGTCCAGCCCCGGTTCCCACCGGTTGCGAGCCAGGTAGTGGCTGCGGCGAGCGCCAGCACGAGGGCGAGAATGCGAAGGGTCTTGGACATGGCGCGTTGGAGGTGGAAGCGGTCAGTTCAAGTCGAACAGGAGCGCTTCGGTCTGCTTGGTGGCTGTGACCGTGAGCGTTCCAGGTTGCTCCGTGCTTGCGCCGTCGCCGGTCACCAAGGCAACACCGTTGAGGCTCAGCGCGCCCTCGGCTACGTGCAGCCAGGCTCCACGGCCCGGCTTCAGTTTGTGTGTCACCGCTTGGCCGGGCTTGAGCCGGATGAGATAGATTTCGGCGTTCTGACGGATGGTCGCCGAGCCGTCGCGCCCGTCTGGCGAGATGACGAGCACCTTCGAGGCATCGGCGTGTTGCGGTTTCGGGTGCCACTCGGTGTAGCTGGGCGTCAAGCCGCGTTCTCGCGGCTCAATCCACATCTGCAGGAAGTGGAGCGACGCGCTTCGGGACGGGTTGAATTCGCTGTGGGTGATGCCCCGGCCCGCGCTCATGAGTTGAATCTGACCCGGTTTGAGTTGCCGACCGTTGCCCATGCTGTCCTTGTGCTCGAGGGTGCCTTCCAGCACGTAGCTGAAAATCTCCATGTCGCGGTGCGGATGGGTGCCGAAGCCCATGCTTGGCGCCACCCGATCGTCATTGATGACGCGCAGAGACCGGAAGCCCATGTGCGCCGGATCGTAGTAGTCTGCGAAGGAAAAGGTGTGATGCGAGTTCAGCCAGCCGTGGTCGGCATGACCTCTCTTGTCGGCTCGCCGTACGTTCAACTCAATCGCCGCCGTTTTCATGCCAACACAGTGATGGCAGTTTGCAGCACCCGCCAATGCCGAGTTCTTGGCCTCAGACTGCTTTTCAGTTATGCTGCCCCGGCAATGGAACTCCGACAACTGCGCTACTTCGTCGCGGTGGCTGAGGAAGGCAATATTAGCCGCGCCGCGAAGAAGATTTTCCTGACGCAGCCCGCCCTGAGCCGCCAGATCAAGGCGCTGGAAGAGGAAATCGGTCAGTGTTTGCTGAAACGGGAGGCCCATTCAATCCGGCTTACGCCTGTGGGCGAGGTGCTGCTCCGAGAGACCCGCGAGCTTCTTCAGCATGCTGAGCAGATGCTGGAAAGGGTGCGCAGCGCCGGGCGCGGAGTGCGCCTGCGCGTTGGCTACGCTCCTTCGCTGGCCGCCGGGATGTTGTCGGTGGCCGTGGAGAACTTCACGCAGGCGCACCCGAACGCCCGTGTGGAGTTGTTCGACCTTGCCAGTCAAGAGATGCTCGCCGGGCTGCAAAGCGACAAGCTGGATGTCGCGGTGACGGTCGCACAACATCGCGAAACGCGGGGACTGGTCTGGACGCCGCTTGTGCGCGCAGCATGGCAGATTGCGGTCAACCGGAATCATCCATTGGCCCAGCGCAAACGGATCACCCCTGCTGAAGTGGCCGCCGAACCGCTGCTCGTCTTTTGCCAGCGCGATTATCCTGAGTACTGGGACATCATCACCGCCTGGCTGCGCGAGCACGGCCTTCGGCCTCAGATTGCTGGGGAATACGACGGTGTGGACAGCCTGATGGCTGCTGTGGAATCCGGGCTGGGGGTGGCGATGGTCACGACCCGAACGGCAGACCGGTTGCCGAAGCGGGTTCAGATCAGAGCCCTCGTGTCAGCTCCTGACCCTTTGTGCATCGCCGCCGGGCAACGTGAGACCAAAGCGGAGGACAAGCCCTTGGCCGTCTTTATCGAAGAACTGCGCAAGGCGGCTCCGACTGACATTTGCTAAGGAATGAGCGAGATGCACTACACCGTCACCCTCACCCGCCCTCCGGGCACCCTCTCCCATCGGATGGGAGAGGGCCGGGGTGAGGGGTCTGTGCAGGGTATCCAGCCGACTGGGCAGTAGGACATCGCCCCGGCGGGGGTCACTGGGCACTCCGGCGCTGGCCACTTGGATCGATGCCGACCGACTCGCCGCGGCGGGTTTACCGAGCGTGCACCTTCGGTAGACGTGCGGAGAGTCGAAAACCCTCGGAATCCCGCGGAATCGGCGGGGCGATCGGCGTTCGCTGAGGATAGCCAAGCGGGAGGCGGGTGCCAGGATCAGCCGGTGTCGGCAGAGGCCAGCACCTCGGTGGAGTTCCAGGGCACACCTGCCTCTCCAAGATGGAATCGGACCAGCAGGACCTCTTGCTCAAAACGCTCCGGCTCACCGACGTCCCGGCCAAAGATCTCCGATTGTCAACCGAGACGCGATCCCGGCGTTCGGCGCAGCCGGTTTGTTCGCCCTGACCGAGGCGGTTAAGGAGGCAAGACCGGCTCTGCGCGGCCAGAGGCTGCGGTTCGGATATAGCGACGATTTTGTCGGTTTATCCGGCGATTATTGGGCCGGCAGAACCGACAACATGGAGGAAGTTTGGGCGCAGTGGCTGGAACGGGCCGAGTTGTCCGACCAGGTCAGGTCTGAGAGAAAGGTCGGCATCACGTCATGACCTGTAACCGATGTGCCTCCGGCGGCGTTATCTGAGAGGTTGGCAAAACCTTGATCGAACCGAAATTCAACCGAAATCATGAAGAAGATCCTGATCGCCGACACCGCTCACGGGGAGTTTACCGGGTTTGCTTACGGGAAGTTGATCAGTTGG
>DAOOQY010000493.1:0-4220 GCA_035389025.1 Verrucomicrobiota bacterium | reverse complement strand
TCGCTCCAGGCCGTTTTGGGCACAACGAAACACCAGCCAATTGTGAGACACCACACCAGGCGCACCAGGGGTCGTCGAGCCGCGACAACCATTCTGCTCTGCTCTCTCGCCGCCCATGCTGAGCACCGTGTGCTGTTCATCGGAAACAGCTTCACAATCGGCAGCGGAGGGGGCGGTGTGCCGGGCATCTTCGACCGATTGGCTCAAGCGGGCGGGCAGGCCGACCCGATCACCGTCATGCGGGCGGTCGGCGGTCAGAACTTCCAATACCACAGCCAGGATGCAACCACGCAATCCACACTCGAATCGCAGCCCTGGACGCATGTCGTGTTGCAGAACTACAGCACCGAGCCGACGCATCTGGCCGGCGGGAGCGTCGACGATCACTACGCATTCGGAACCGCGCTCTACCGGCAGGCGATGGCGAACAGCCCGATGACGCGCGTCATCCTGTTCGAGACCTGGTCGCGCGCGGCGGTGCATCCGATGATCACGGGCGTTTCGTCGCCGACCAGTTTCGCGAGCACGGCGGAGTTCCAGGCCGAGTTGCGGTCCAATTACCAGGGCCTCGCGGACGTTTTAAACGCGACGCACCCGACGCATCCGCCGGTTGTCGTGGCGCCGGTGGGAACGGCGTGGGAACGGGCGGGTGGACTGCTCCCGCCGAGCGATCCGGCTTTCGTGCCGTTGTTTGGCAGCGACAATTACCACGGCAACGCCAACGGCTATTACCTCGCCGCCTGCGTCATCTACAGCACCATCTACGGTGTCAGTCCCGTCGGGCTGTCGACCCACCCGCTCGTTTCGAGCCTCAATCTCGGGTTGACCGTGCCGGGGGCGCGGCTCGAAGAATCCGCGTGGGCAACGGTTTCGAGTTCGAGCCAGGCGGGTCTGCAATCGTTTCTGCTCGATTTGGGCGCCGACGCCACACCGACTGCCTTGGGCCCCGAACCGAACGATCCGGCGTGGCATTGGAACAACATCACCGAGGCGATTGGAACGTCACCAGACGGACGCTTGCCCAACCTCGCAACCACGGCGAATCTCTCGACCGACATCGGCTTCGAGATGCTGAGCCGCTTCAATGGGGCAGACCGTGAGGGCAGCGCCACATCGAGCGCATTTCCCGCCAACGCGACGCGCGACTCGCTCTTTGGCAACACCGAACTCTTCAACGGCCTTGCGGACGTCTTTCCGAGCTTCAGGTTCGTCCACCTCAATCCTGCCCGAACCTACAGCTTCGCCTTCTACGCCTCGCGAGTTGGCGTGAACGACAACCGCGAGACCGGCTATGAGGTGACCGGCTTGAACTCGGGCTTTGCCGCTTTGAACGCCGCCAAGAACTCCGACGCGACCGCGCGGGCGGCGGGCATCATCCCGGATGCGTCGGGCGCGATCACCATCCGCCTGGGACCCACGGCGAACAATGACAGCGCCAACCACTTCACCCACCTGGGCGCGCTGCGGATGGACGCGGTGCCGCGGCAGGAGCCGGTTGTGTTCACGGCGCATCCGGCGAGTCAGAAGGTCTTCGCGGGAATGCCGGCGCAGTTCACCGCGGCGGTCGCGGGCACGCCGCCCTTCTTCATCCAATGGCTCACCAACGGCGCGCCCCTGCCCGGCGCGAACCATCTGACCTGTATCGTGCCGGCGGTGAGCACCAACATGAACGGCACGGTCTTCGCCGTGACGGTGAGCAACCTCGCGTTCACAGCCACCAGCAGCAATGCCGTGCTCGAAGTCGCCCCGACCGCCCAGAACCCGGCGGGAGAAGCCCTCTTCTTCGATTTCGGCGGGGCGAACACCACATCCTGCGGGCCCGCGCCCAACGACCCGCTGTATGCCTGGAACAACGTGACCACCGCGGTCGGTGCCTCCGCAACGGGCCGTCTGACAAACCTCGTCACGGGCGCGAATGGGCCGACCAGCGTTGGCCTGGTCATTCTGAGGCGGTTCAACGGGGCCAACGAGAATGGCACGTTGAACTGGCCATTGCTGCCGGCAAATGCCACGCGCGACTCGCTCTTCGGCAACACGGAATCGTTCGGCGGCCTGGCCAACGTTTTTCCCAGCTTCAAGCTCGTGGGGTTGGATCCGGACGCCCGATACGATCTGACGTTCTATGCCTCCCGCACCGGGGTGAGCGACAACCGGGAGACCAGCTACACTGTCGTGGGCGCAAACGCGGGGCAGGCCATGCTCGATGCGGCCAACAATGTCACCAACAGCGCCCGGATCACCGGCATGATCCCCAGCGAGGAGGGCGGGCTTGTTGTCAGCCTAGCGCCCTCATCGAGGAACAACAACGCGAATCACTTCACCTACCTGGGCGTGCTGCGGATGGACGTCGTGCCGCCTCCGCTGGCGTTCCGTCCGCCCGTGATCGACAGCGGCCGGATCAGACTCGAGTGGGCTGGCGCGGGTCAGCTCGAGCAGGCTGCATCGGTCCTCGGCCCCTGGTCCGCCATCGCGGACTCAGGCGCGCCGCCCCATACCGAACAGATTCTTCCGGGAGAGGACCGGTTCTTTCGCCTCACAGCGCCTCGGTCGCGCCGTTGAGGTCGACCGCCTCCTCGATCAGGGCCGCGATCCGCGTCGTCTCGGTCTCGATTCGGGTCAGGGGATGCCTGAGGTCGTGATCGATTTCGAGGAACAGCCGATCGAACATGAGGGTGATCTCGCGATCCAGGCGGTCGCGGAAATCATCGCGGGAATGCGCCAGCCTCTGCGAAAACTCGCGGAGAATGCTCGAACGCTTCCAGAGGAGCGTCACGGCGACCAGGCCGGCCCCGACAGCGGCGAGGATGCCGCCCGTGATGTCGAAGGCAATGAGGTGAGTCGCCAGGGCAATCACCGTCCCCAGAGCGGCCAAGCCGCCGCCAGCCAGGGTGAGCCGGCCCAAATCGGACCCCTGAATCTCCTTGTCCGACACAATATCCGCCACGCGCAGATCGCGCAGTCGGCGTCCCAGCGTCTCGAGGATGTCGCCCCGGGCGCTTGCGACCGGCATGCTCTGCACGCGCTGGCCGTTCTGACGCCGGGTGACGGCCTCTCCCAGTTCGAGGAGCAGCGCCTGCATCTCGTCCGACAGGTCCTTCGAGACCCGCGAAGACTCCGCCTCGATTTCCTCCCCGGCCGCGCGCTCGAATTGGACATGGAGATCCTTGAGCCAGGTCTTGACGTCCTTGTCGCGGATCAGGGGCAACGCGCGTCGCAGAATGGTCCCCACGCCCAAGCCCTCGATGAAGTCGGCTTCCAGGCGGGACGACAGGCGGTCGTAGACCGCGCAGAGGCTGTTGACCACCAGGCGGGTGAGGGAATTGGCTTTCCGGCGGCGGGCATCGAGCCGGGCCAGGAGGTCCCGGTAGAACGCGTTGTCCTCGGCGAGCAAGGACTGCTCTTTGCGGAGCCTGGCGAGGAGGTCCGCGACCGTCTTTCGCAGAATATCCCTCCCCCCTTCGAGCTTCATTCTCCACACATCGCCGCTCTCGACCGCCTGGCGCAGGTAGTGCCGAAACGCGGCGAACCCGGCGTCGGCGCCCTCCTCGGACTCGCGTTTCGCGGACAGGGGGAACACCAGAGGCGCCTGGACGCCCCGTTCGCGCGCGTACTGTTTGACCTTCTCGACATTGATGTCGAGTTCATGCTGGCTGGCGCGGTCGGCCTGCTGCAAGACAAAGACCGTCTTTCGATGCCATTCCTTGCTGATGAGGCGCAGCAGGTCCCACTCGCTGCCGCGGTGGGGATTGCTGGCGAGCAAGACGTAGATGACCAGGTCGCTGCGCGGGATGTACTGTTCGGTGATTGTCTGGTGATGCGGGATGACGGAGTTGGTGCCGGGCGTGTCGACAATTGTGATCTCGCGCAGGCCGGGCTTCGGGAGGCGGATTCGCTCCCACTGCTCGCCCAGGCTCGTCGTCGAACGCTGTTCGCCGAAGGAAATCTCCTGGATCACCATGGTGCAGGGATCGGGCGCCACCTCGCACACCTCCTCGCCCAGAAGGGCGTTGACGAAGCTGCTCTTTCCCGATTTCACCTCGCCCACGATGACAAAGAGCGCCGCGGACTCGACATGCGCCAGCCGATCCCGCAGCAGGGCCGTCGCCTCCGCCTCGCCGCACTGCTCGGTCAGGGCCAGACAGCGCTGGAGCAGGATTCTGAGCGATTCGCACTGTCGCTTGAATGTGGGGCTGAGAACGGGCTGGGGAGGCATGGAGATG
>DAOOQY010000492.1:0-4220 GCA_035389025.1 Verrucomicrobiota bacterium | reverse complement strand
CCTTCTCTCCCGCGCCTCGCTCAGTAGAATCCTTGACCCCTTGAACGCAGCACAGGAACTGACTTGTCTGCAACATGTTTCACCATTCAAGGATTCTAGCCCGGACGTTTCACGAGGCTGCGCGTGATCTGGTGTCCGGGCTCATCGAGTCGGACGGAGCCGTTCGCCCGTCAGATCTCGAAGCGCAGTTCGCCCGACATCCGGGGCAGCCATTCCTGGCGGGGGCGTGGGGGCGGGGCGGGGCGCCAGTCGAACGCCTGATTAGCCACGCGGTGCATCTGTTGGAACCACCAGGCGGCCCGTGTGAGGCGCCGTTCGCCCGGCGCCGGGCCCAGGCGCGAGGGCGTCCCGCTGAAAGCCAGCTCCAGTTGTCCCATTCCGTTTGCCATGTCGATTGTTGTCGTCATGGCGCACAGACTACGGGATGGGGTGGGGCAAATACGGTCCCACCCCTAAAAAAAGATCACCACAGCGTCTGTTGCGGATTCCACGCCGTCAGCAGATCGTATTCGTCAGGGAACTTGCCTCGTTAGGGATCGGTCTTCGAGGCGTCGGTCTTGTTGACAGTCCAGGAACCGCCCATGGAATTGTCGTTGTTCCAGCGGCGGTGCCAGACGTCGTTGGCCGGATCGATGACCAGGTTGCGGATGGCGCTTTCGGCGTGTCCGTCGCAGAACATGACGACGGTGCGTTTATTGTGGCGGTTCGAGGGCCATTCAGCCTGGGTGGTGGGGTCGATATTGCCGTCGAACAGTCCGTATCTCGGTTTGGCGCTGCTGCCGTCTCCCGGCTTGCTGTCGGCGAGCATGATCATTTCGGCGGGGTGTTTGACGGAGGCCTCGCCGACCTCATAGGCGGTGTTGTCGACGTCCCCACCGAGGCCCTTGTCGCTGAACGCGGGGTAGGCGCCCCAGTCGTTGTAACCGATCGAGAAGAGGGCCGTCTCGCTCACGCCCCAGGGGTCGCGTCCGCTCCCGGTCATGTAGGGCGCGCCGAGGGATTTGTTGACGTTTGTGTCCCAGCGGCTGTCGGGTCTGGCGGAGGGGCAACTGAACACGGCGCGATTCGTGCCCATTTGGCTGAAGAGGCGCAGGGGCCAGACATAGCGGAAGCCGCCCGAGGCGAAGAGGCAGCCGGGATACTTGCCGTTTTCCTGGACGTACATGACGGTGGCGATCCCCAATTGACGCATGTTGTTGAGGCAGGCCGTCATGTTGGCCTTGCTCTTGGCCCGGGCCAGGGCCGGCAGCAGCATGCCGGCGAGGATGGCAATGATGGCGATGACCACGAGCAACTCGATGAGCGTGAAGGCAAGGCTCCGACGGCAGCGCGGTTGGCGGGTGCGGGGGCTGGGGGCGGAAAGCGGGCCGGCGTGGAAAACACTGGAGCGGCTTGGCAAGATGGACGTGGCGGCGTTCATGATGATTTCTGTTGCGAGTATTTGCTCGGCTCAAGTGTACGGTGTTGGACGCGGCAGTGCCAGTGTTTTAAGCGGCAACTCCACGATTGCCCTCGACGCGGGCTTTGCGCAATATCCGCCGCTTATGTCGATGGTCCGCAGACAGTATCCGTTTCATCTCATCGAGCCCCGATGGCAGCGGTTTTGGGAAGAGCGACAGAGCTTCCGGGCGTGGAACCCCGGCGAGACCCTGCCGGCCGAACACCCTTTCGCCCGGCGGCATGGACTCGGGGGGCGCGCGTCGGGCGCGGAGCATTTGCCGCCCAAGTACTACATTCTGGACATGTTTCCGTATCCCTCGGGTGCGGGTTTGCACGTCGGCCACCCGGAAGGGTACACGGCCACCGACATTCTCGCGCGGTACCGGCGGGCGCGGGGTTGGCACGTGTTGCACCCGATGGGGTGGGACGCCTTCGGTCTCCCGGCGGAGCAGTACGCCATCAAGACCGGGCAGCATCCGCGAATCACCTCGAAGCGGAACATCGCCACCTTCAAGCGCCAGATTCGGGCGCTCGGGTTCAGTTACGACTGGTCGCGGGAGGTGGACACGACCGACCCGGGCTATTTCCGGTGGACCCAGTGGATTTTCCTGCAGCTTTACAACAGCTATTTCGATCCCGAGTGGAACAAGGCGACCCCGATCGCGCTGCTCGAGGACGCGCTGTCGGATGCGCCGCGGCGGGAATCGGAGTGGCGCGGCAACCCCTTTCTGAGCGGCACGCACAAGGCGTGGACCGAGATGCCGTCCGAGCAGAAATCCGGGCTGAGGCGCCAGTTGCTCGATCGCTGGCGTCTGGCGTACGTGGCTGAGGCTCCGGTGTGGTGGTGCGAGGCGCTGGGGACCGTGTTGGCGAACGAGGATGTCGTCGACGGCAAGAGCGAGGTGGGCGGGCATCCGGTGGTGCGGCGTCCGATGCGCCAGTGGATGCTTCGGATCACGGCGTATGCCGAGCGGTTGTTGGCCGATCTGGACACCATCGACTGGAGCTCGTCGCTCAAAGACATGCAGCGAAACTGGATCGGGCGGAGCGACGGCGCCGAAATCGACTTCGTCGTGGCCTCATCGGGCGGCGAGGCATCGGGCAGCGCCCCTCGAATCCGCGTGTTCACGACACGTCCGGACACGTTGTTTGGGGCGACGTACATGGTGTTGTCACCCGAGCACAAGCTGGTGGACGAGGTCACGACACAGGCCCAGCGTGCGGCGGTGTTCGAGTATCAGGCTCGCACCGCTGCGAAGAGCGATCTGGATCGCACCGACTTGGCCAAGGAAAAGACCGGGGTGTTTACGGGCGGCCATGCCATCAACCCGGCGACCGGTGGGCGCATCCCGATCTGGATTGCCGACTACGTGCTGGCCAGCTACGGGACCGGCGCCATCATGGCCGTGCCGGCGCACGACACCCGCGATTACGAGTTCGCGCAGAAGTTCAATCTGCCGATTGTGCAGGTGGTGGAGCCGCCTGCGGGGACGGACTGGCGGGGGTACGTGGACGACGGAGTGGCCGTGAACTCGGCGGTGGGGGATTTGAGCTTGAATGGGCTTCCCACGGCTCAGGCCAAGGCGCGGATGACCGAGTGGCTCGAGGCGAAGGGGCTCGGCGTCAGGACGGTGAACTACAAACTGCGCGACTGGCTCTTCAGCCGCCAGCGCTACTGGGGCGAGCCCTTCCCGATCGTCTGGAGGCAGGACGCTTCCGGCAACTGGTTTCACGAGGCCTTGCCCGAGTCGGCTCTGCCGGTGCTTCCGCCTGCGTTGGACGATTACAAGCCGACTTCCGAGGGCGAGCCCCCGCTGGCCCGGGCCCGCGAGTGGGTTCACCTGGGAGAGGGCGTTCGGCGCGAGACCAACACGATGCCGCAGTGGGCGGGCAGTTGTTGGTATTACCTGCGCTTTCTGGACGCCCGCAACGACGCCGCGTTCGTGGGCCAGGCCGCGGAGCGATACTGGATGGGAACAAGCGACGGCCGGCCGCGAAGCGTGGGTTCCGAATCCGGCACGGCCGCTCCCGGGTCGTCGCCCGCCGCTGCCGGCGCCGCGCCGAGGCCCGGCGTGGACCTATACGTGGGGGGCACGGAGCATGCCGTTTTGCATCTGCTCTACGCCCGTTTTTGGCACAAGGTGCTCTATGATCTGGGGCATGTGTCGACGCCCGAGCCGTTCTATCGCCTGGTCAACCAGGGGCTGATCCTGGGCGAAGACGGCCAGAAGATGAGCAAGAGCCGGGGGAACGTCGTCAATCCGGACGCGATCCTGGACGAGTACGGGGCCGATGCGTTCCGTTTGTACGAGATGTTTATGGGGCCGCTTCAGGACAGCAAGCCCTGGAGCACCAAGGGGGTTGAAGGCGTCTACCGCTTCCTGGGGCGCGTCTGGCGCCTGTTCATTGACGAGCGCAGCGAGACCGAGTTCGAGCAGAATTGCGCGGCCGAGCCCAGACGCGCCGCGGAGCACCTCGATGCGATCCGTCTGAGCCCGAGGATCGAAGAGGCGGCGCCCGGGCCGGCTCAACTCAAGGCGCTGCACGCGTGCATTCAGAAGGTGACCGAGGACCTCGATGGGCTGCGGTTCAACACCGCCATCTCAGCCATGATGGTGTTCGTGAACGAGGCGATGGCATGGCCCAACCGGCCTGTCTCGGTGTTGCGCGACTTCCTGATCCTGCTGCAGCCTTTTGCGCCGCATCTGGCCGAGGAACTCGCCTCGAGACTTCCGTCGGCGGGCGAGGGGGGGGCTGAGGGTTTGGACTTGGCGTATCAG
>DAOOQY010000491.1:0-4224 GCA_035389025.1 Verrucomicrobiota bacterium | reverse complement strand
CCGTGCACCCCGCTGAGCATGTCATCGAGTGTCAGTTCGATGCCCGTCACGCCATGATCCTCGAACACGTGCCCATGATCGGTCTCAGCCTCGCCCCCTGCCGTGAACCCGATGACATGCGCGGCCAACGACCGGCTCGGATACTGGCGCAGGTGGTCCTCAGAAGCGAAAACGGCCCGAGTGCGCAAGGCCTTGACAGCCTGCTTGAGACTCGTGCTCAACCGCTTGCCCTCGATGTCGAGGTCCAGGCCCGCCATCGCCCGCTTCACCTCCTCCCATTCGCCGACGGGCACTTTGCGCTTGAGAACCACATACTGGTTGGTCCGCAACACCCCGTTGGTCGACATCGTGACTTGCGGGAGGAGCTTCTTCAACAGGTCCGGCTCCGGCAGCTCGAGCAACGGCGCGAGGGTCTTCGCCACCAACTCGTGGTGATCGTAGATCAGCGACGGATCGGCACACACGGTCTTGGCCGGAACGCTCGTGGCCAGAACCGTGCCGCGCAAGTCCACAATGGCGCCCCGCCGGGCCGGACGCGGCTCGTTGCGCTGCAGCTTCTTCTCGACGATCTGCGCCAACTCCTCGTGCTCGACAATCTGCAGCCAGGCCAACCGGCCCGCCAACCCCAGAAAGCCAAGCACCAGCAACGTCGCCAGACCCGCGATCCGCCGCGTCGATTGGGTGTTGAACAGATGCACAGTGTCGATGCCTGTTCAGGGCCGCCGCGCCGCCATGCGCAGCATGTGAGAGGACACCACCGCCGCGCCGGGTTGCCCTTCGGGAATCCGCAGAATCTGCTCCGGCTGCGGCATGACCAGTCCCAGATTCAGATTGCGCACGGCCGCTTCCAGGGCGCGCGGAGATCGAAGCCCGTCCAGTTGTTGGTCCAGAAGCAGATTGGTGCTGCCCAAACCCTCCAATTGCACCGTCGCCGCCCGAATCTCACGTCCCAACTGCGCATTGCGATTGCGGTGCCAGATGTACCCCATCCCCGATCCACAGGCGAACAGACAAATCCCCACCGCCAGCAAAAGGGGGCCGACGCGAACGTCCGCGGAACGTGTTTTGCTCTTTCTTGCCATGCCAAGTTACCCGAGTTTTTCCATGACCCGCAAACGGGCGCTCCGGGCGCGCGGGTTGGACGCGACCTCTGCCGCACCGGGCGCCACCGGCCCGCGATTCACCCAGGCCAGCAAGCTCGCCCGCGGACGCCGCCACTCCGGAATGTCCGCGTCACCCGTCACCTCATACTCCCGCGCCAACGCTTGTCCAAATCGTTTCACCACCCGGTCCTCGCCCGAGTGAAAACTGATCACCGCCAGCCGGCCCCCAGGCTTCAAGACCGCCCACGCAGCGTCCAGTCCGCGCCTCAATGACCCGAGTTCGTCGTTCACCGCCATGCGCAAGGCCTGGAAAACCCGCGTCGCGGGATGGATTCCCTGCCCCCCCCGCGGCGCCACCCGCTCGACCAGGTCCGCCAACTGCCGCGTCGTCTGGAATGGTGTCCGACGACGCTCCCATTCCACCGCCCGTGCCACCCGCCACGCCCGCCTCTCCTCGCCCAATTCGCGGAAAATCTGGGCCAGTTCTGTGACCGGCCAGTTGTTCACGAGATCCGCCGCCGTGTCGCCCCGGCGCGGATCAAGCCTCATGTCCAGCGGTCCATCGAGCCGGAAACTGAATCCGCGCTGAGCGCAATCGAGTTGGTGCGAACTGACACCCAAATCCAGCACCACGCCGTCACCCGATCCCGCGGGAATCCAGCCGCTCAGGTCCGCAAAGTTGCCCGATCGGATTTCGAATCGCCCCGCGAACCGGCCAAGCCGGGCCGCGGCCGCCGAGACCGCAGCCGGATCGAGGTCACAACCCAGGAGCCTTCCCGCAGGTGAACTTCGCTCCAGCAGGGCTTCCGCATGACCCCCGCCTCCAATCGTGCCGTCCACATACACTCGTCCTGTCTGCGGCTCCAACGCCGCCATCACTTCTTCAAGCAGAACCGGCTGATGATAGTCGTCTGCCACGTTCCATACGCCGCACCGGCGGCCTACCGGGCCAACCCCGATCGGCTCTCAAACCACCGCCGCCAAAAAGAGGCCCGCGCAGCCCAGCCCGCACTCTCGGCCTCCCCTGGGCTTCCCGCCACCCCTTGCCCGCATGGCCCGCCCGCCGTCGCGGTCTGAGACTTCGCCCCGGCACACGCCGGAGCACACACCAACTCCAAATCCGCGTCGTGCAGGTCGTTCCTCTTCACCTGCACCGTCGCCAACGACAACTCCCCCTGCGCCGCCACACGCGTCGGACGCGATTTGGGCCTCAGCCCGAACGCCCCCGACCACAACAGACCGCGAAGCAGCCCGGCAGCCTCGCGCCGCACCGGCGCCTCTGCCCGGTCCGCCCTGCCCGCTTCCCCCAGCCGCCCAGACTCGATCGCCTCCGCCCTGGCGGCCGACACGACAGGCGCAGGCAGTCCGCCCACCACCGCGTCCGGATCGCGATCCTCCGCAAGCCGCGAGAACAAAGGCCCCAGTCGGGCCGTCTCGGGATTGACGAGCCGCCGCCTGACCGGTTTGGCCTCGAAGTGCGGCAGGAATCCCTGCGTGCTGTCCTGGAAAGGGCGCGGCGCCTCCCGCACCCCCATGAAACTCCTTCCTGCCGCCAAAAGTTGCGAGGGCGTGCTCATGGCTAAATCAACGCAAGTGCTGCAGCCGTGTTTGCTTCATCCTCGGCCCGGACAATCTCGTAATGCTCCGGCGACCAAATCTGAAACCGGTCCAGCATGCCAACCAGAACGGCTTTCTTCCGTATCCCCGCTGCATCGGCCAGCCCCTTGGGCAGACATATCCGCCCCGCATTGTCGAGCGTCACCACATCCGACGCGCGCGTCAGCGATCGCCTCAGCGCCTCCGCATTCGGATCGGAGAACGAGAGTTCGCTCACTTTGTCGTTCAATTTCTGGAACGCCGCGGGCGGCAATACCAAAAGACAGACCGGCTTCTTCGGAGTCGGCTGCCAGCGCAACAAGTAGAACTCGCAGCCTTCACCGCCATCCTCCGGACGCCACTTGGCAGGCACTTGAAGACGGCGCTTTTCGTCCACCCCGAATTCGTATTCGGAGAGATAAAAAGTCGATTTGCTCGATGCGCCAGACATTGACAACGGGGACCCCAAGTTCACCACTTGGGAGCCACAAAGCAACACTGCTACCCACTTTGCCCCACTTCGTCAATAGTTTTCTGCATCCAAATCGGTGTCTCAACACTTGGCAGGCTTTTCGGAACTCATTGCATATTGAACCCTTGCATTGCCCTCCTTCCACGACCCGCCCGCATCCATACGCCTCAAGCACCGAGTCAACCAGAAAGTGCCGTCCCCCACTCTCTCCCCCGACAGGTCCTTCATGCCCCGCCCGATGCGGCATTATTCCCTTACAGCAGGGCAGTCGAACTCGACGCATCGGCCCCTGGCAACATGCCACGCACTCCCATCTCCCATCTCCCATCTCCGATCCCGTGATTGGCCGGCTTTTGACCCAGCACCGTCGCGTGTCCAGTCTTTTCTTCCGCATTTTTTCTTCCGCATCTCGGAGTTATCTCCTAGAATCATGACTAATGAAACCCACGTTCTTGACTCGATCCGGTCTCTCTGTTGGCACCTTTCTCGCGCTCGCATGGTGTGCGCAAGCCGAACCGCTTTTCCCCAACCAGATCGAACTCCGCAACACGATTCGCTTCGCCGAGGCGGCCGGGGTGGCGCCCAACAGCATGTTCAACCCGCGCTATTTCGACGGCAATGTGTACGTCGCGCAGATCAATGCCTCGGCCTTCGGACGCTACCGATCCGGGGCGCAGGCGCCAGCGATGTACGTGGACAACACGCCGTTCACGTGGGCGGAGCACCGAATGGTGGCGCCGTTTCGGGGCGCGAACCAGTCGGTCTATCTTATGGGCGCGGGCGGCGCCGGGGAGAGCGTTTACCTGACCCGGTACGATTTCAACGGCGCGAGCCCGAACTATTTCGAGTTCCCCGGCAACGGGCAGGTCGTCGAGAGTTTCGATTGGGTGGACGAGTCCACGATCATCTACTGCACCTACACTCCGTCCGCCAATCGGCGCAGGCTCTCCCTGGCCCAGGTCACTGCTGAGCCGTTTTCCGTGGTGGTCGACACGCGTTGGAATGCCGAAGGCTACGTCGAAACCACCGCCACCACCCGCATCCGCAACGTCC
>DAOOQY010000490.1:0-4230 GCA_035389025.1 Verrucomicrobiota bacterium | reverse complement strand
GGTTTGGGGCGAGGCGGCGGGATGGGGCGCGTCCGCTGCGTGGATTGGGAGCGTTAGGTGAGTTGGCGACGATGCGGGATTTGCAGGTGAATGTCGTGGGGTGAGAGAGCGGCGGTCCTGGAGTCGATGTCGCCGAATTGTAACCGCCCAGCCGCCTGCTCGGCACAGAGCGGGGGGATTCTCATGTGCGTCTTGAAGCCCGCCAAAACGGCGGAGCTGAATGAGCAACAACTCATCCGGACGCATTATGAGACGCACAAACCTCTGCACCCAGTTGTTGGGAATCGGCGTGGCGGTGGCGGGACTGAGCCTGCCGGCCGCTCGAGCCCAATCATCCGACGCGTTGATCGACAAGCTGGTCGAGAAGGGAGTCCTGACGGTCAAGGAAGCCAATGAGCTTCGCGAGGAGGCGGACAAGGGATTCGGTCAGGCCTACGCGGTCAAGAGCGGCATGCCTGAGTGGGTCACGGCGCTGAAGATCAACGGCGATTTTCGGGGGCGTTTCGAGGGTTTTTATGGGGACAATCCCGATTTTGTCGATCGCAACCGCTGGCGGTATCGCCTCCGGTTGGGTGTTGCCGCCAACCTGATCGAGAACCTCGAAGTCGGCGTTCGGCTGGGGTCGGGCGACCTCGACAACGCGGCCGGGCTGAGCTCGGGCTCGGACCCGATTTCGAACAACCAGAGCCTGCAGAACAACGCCTCGAAGAAGGGGATTTTCCTCGATCTGGCGTACGCGCGGTGGACGGCGATCAACAACCCTGATTGGACGGGCGTGCTGACGATCGGCAAGATGGAGAATCCGTTCGTGCTGTCGGATATGCTCTTCGACAACGACTATACGCCGGAGGGGGCGGCGCAGCAGATCAGTTACACGCTCAATGACAGGCACGCGCTGAAGTTGAATCTGGGGGAACTCGTCCTCGACGAAATCGGGTTTACCAGCTCCGATCCGTTTCTGCTCGGGACCCAACTCCGCCTCGAATCGGTTTGGTCTCCGAAGGTCGGCACCAGTGCCGGGATCGGCTTCTTGACGATCCAGAACGGAGAGAACCTTCCGAGCAGCGCGGTGCCAGACATCAATGCGGGAAACCGCCGTCATGTGCGCTACACCGGGGATTTGGAGACATATGCGGGGCTGGACGAGCCCGAGTCTGGCTACGACACGCTGGTTGCCGACGCGGCGTTCACCTACACATTCGGGGCCTTTCCTTTCTATGCGGGTCCGTTCCCGATCAAGGTGTTTGGGGAATATTTGTACAACAACGCCGCAGATGACATGAACCGGGGCTTTCAGGCCGGCGTGACTCTTGGCAAGGCCGGGAAACGGCGCACGTGGGAGTTGACCTACCGCTACAAGGTGCTCGAAGGGGACGCATGGTGGGAGGAGTTGACGGATTCTGATTTCGGCGCCTATTACGCTCATTCGCCGGCGGTCACGGCGCCCCAGTATGCGCGGGCTCGAAGCGCCGGGTACTGGGCTGGCACCAACGCTCGAGGCCACGTGGTCAAAGCCAGCTATTCGCCGCTCGATCCCTTGACTTTGAGCATGACATGGTTTGGCGTCGATCTCATCGAGGAATATCTGCCTGGCAGCGACAGCCACATGCACCGGCTCCAGGTGGACGCGGTTTTGAAGTTTTAACCTGACTGTCACACAATCGACACGTGCCGGCCATCTGCGTCCGGAACATTCGGTGAAAACACGATCATGAGAACAGACTGTAAATCCATCGCACTCGCGCTCGCAATGCTGGCGGGCGCCGGCTCGGCGCGGGCTGGAAACATCACGGTGAAGGGTTCCGACACCCTGGTGATTCTGGCGCAGAAATGGGCCGAGGTGTACATGCAGCAGAGTCCGGCCACAAAAATCCAGGTGACCGGCGGGGGAACCGGCACCGGGTTCGCCGCTCTGCAGAATCAAACGACGGATCTCTGCAATGCCTCGCGCAAGATCCGGGCCAAGGAAATCGAGGCCTGCGTGAAGGCCTTTGGCAAGCGGCCCACCGAGTACAAGGTTGCGCTCGACGGCCTGTCGATTTACGTCCACGAAAGCAATCCGATCGAGCAGATCAGCATCGAGGAGCTTGAAGGCATTTTCACGGCCAGAATCCGGAACTGGAAGGAAGTCGGCGGCACAGATCAGCCCATTGTGGTGTACAGCCGCGAGAACAGCTCCGGCACCTACGAGTTTTTCAAAGAGCACGTGCTCAAGGGCAAGGACTTTGCTTCGAGCGCACAGACCCTGCAGGGCACGGCCCAGGTTCTTCAGGCGGTCGCGGGCGAGCCCAAGAGCATCGGCTACGGCGGGGCCGCCTACGGGGCGGGGGCCAAGCACATCAAAGTCAGCAAGGAGAAAGGCGGGGCCGCCGTCGAACCGAGCGAGGAGACCGTGGTTGGGGGCGCCTATCCCATCTGGCGCTACCTTTACATCTACGTGAACCCGGCCCTCGACAAGGGTGAGGTCGCCGCCTACCTGAACTGGATTCGCAGCGACGCAGGTCAAAAGGTTGTGAAGGATATTGGCTACTTTCCGTTGCCAAAGCAGTTTCGCCAGTAAGACTGGGGGGCGATGCCACACCGTCAGCAACTGGGACGGCGGAGCGAGGGCTGGATGGGCCTCGAGCGGGGCTATCGGGCCCGGCCCGGCGAGTGGATTGCGGAGAAGCTCATCTTCCTGGTGTCCCTGACGGCGATGGTGATGATCTTTCTGATCTTCGTATTCGTCACCCGCGAGGCGCTCCCGATTCTCCTGGGGCGGATGTCCAGCGCCGCCGCGCTCGAGACCGCGGTGATCTCTCCGAGCCGGATGGACACCCTGAGTCCGGAAGCGCTGCGGCAGTATCTGGGACTGACGCCCGCCGAGTTTGCGGGCAAGGATCGGGAGACGCTCGAACTCCTGATGGAGTTGAAGGAGGAGATCGCCGCGGAAGCCCCGGAGGACAAGGACGCCACCGTCAACACGGCCGCCTGGCGCTACCTGTTGTTTCCGCACCGATGGACTGGATACGATCATCCCGTTTGCATCTGGCAGCCCGTCTCGGCGATCCACAAGTACAACATCGTTCCGCTGATTGTGGGCAGCCTCAAGACCACGGTGGTCGCACTGCTCTTTGCCGTGCCATTGGCCCTGGCGGCGGCCCTGTACGTGTCGCAGCTTTCTTCGCCGCGGCTCAAAGAGTGGATCAAGCCTGCGATCGAACTGCTGGCGGGCATTCCCTCGGTCGTGCTCGGGTTCTTCGGGCTGATTGTCATGGCCACGTTCCTTCAAAACGTGTTCGGTTACGCCTCCCGCCTGAATGCCTTTGTGGCCGGGATCGCCCTCGGCCTGGCCTCGCTGCCGGTGATTTTCTCGATCGCCGAGGACGCTTTGACCAGCGTGCCGCGCACGTACACCGAGGCCGCCCTGGCGCTGGGATCCTCGCGGTGGCGGGCGGCCTGGCAGGTCGTGCTCCCTGCCGCGGTGCCGGGCGTGTTCGCCGCGGTCGCGCTCGGCTTCGGCCGGGCGATCGGGGAGACGATGGTGGTGTTGATGGCGAGCGGAAACGCCAGCATTCTTTCCTGGAATCTGTTCGATTCGACCCGCACGATCACGGCCACGATTGCGGCCGAACTGGCCGAGACCGTTTTTGGCGGACATCACTACCGCCTTCTGTTCCTGCTGGGGGCGGTGCTTTTCGCCGTGACGTTCCTTGCGAATCTTGCCGGCGACCTGGTCATCCAGCGTCTCAAGAAGCGGCTGGAGGGCAAACGCGCGTGAGGCGCGGCGCGGGTCATTTCGAATTCAGAGCACACATCGCAGAATTGAGCGCAAGAGTCCATGGCGAGCGACCCGACTTCACGTTGAAGTCGTTCGACTGGGTGTCGTTCGCCTGCACGGGGCTGACCGGGCTGGCGACACTGTTGATCCTGGCGATCCTGGCTGTGATCCTGGGCAACATTGCCATGCACGGCTGGCCGGCCATCTCCTGGCGTTTCGTCAGCGGGGGCACGGAGTCCGACATGTTCGACGTCACCAAGGCCGGGATATTTCCGATGATTTTCGGCACTTCGGCGCGTGTGATTCTGATGACCATCTTCGTGATTCCGGTGGGCGTGGTCACGGCGGTTTACCTGACCGAATACGCGCACACCACCTCGCCGATCACGCGCGTCATCCGCGGCGCGGTCAACAACCTGGCCGGCGTGCCCTCGATTGTGTTTGGGCTGTTCGGACTGGGCTTTTTCATC
>DAOOQY010000489.1:0-4232 GCA_035389025.1 Verrucomicrobiota bacterium | reverse complement strand
CGAACATGCGCCTCTCCGCCGAACTGGGCCCCGCCGCATCAGCCGTCCTGACCGATTCCCAGTGCCGCCTCCTGGTCCGGGCCCTGGAACAAGACACCCGTGCCAGCGTCTTCTCGACCCCGCGCGTCACAGTTGCCAGCGGCCAACAGACGCGGGTTCAGATGGTGAACCTGGTCAGTGTGCGCACCGGCATCCATCCCGATGCCGTCGTCGCGCCGGGGGTCTGGGTCCGCACAAACACCCCCGTCTACACGCTGGCACAGGTGCCGGTCGGACCGAGCCTGGACCTGGCCCCGATCGTGCTTGCCGATGCGCAGGGGATCGACCTGACCGTCACCGTCACGCTGACGGAGTTCCTCGGATACGATCCGCCCATCCGGAGCCGCAGGGTGCAGGTCTGGAAGAACGGCGCAAAAACGCGGGTCGATACTCCACTCCCCCGATTCCGTGTGCGCCAGATGCAGGCGCCAGTCAGACTCGAGGATGGCCAGACTGTGCTGCTCGCGACCCGGCCCGAACCGGACCTCGATCCGACGCAAAGACCGGATTCACTACCGGGGCGTGTCTCCAGCAGAAAACCGCCGCCGCCCGTCTCCCAACGCTTTCTGGTCTTCCTGACCCCCAGACTCGTCCACCCCGTCGCACACTAGCGCGCGTTTCTCACCAACTTCTGAAGAACGCGGAAGGGCGGGTGCGACCCGCGGAACGGGGTGTACGGCGGGGCGCGTGGCTGACGTATGGAGTTGCCGAAAGGTTGCCGCGAGCCACCGTGCTGGCCATTGCCCAGGATCGGCGCGGGCATCTGTTGGTCGGAACCAAAGAGGGCCTGTGCCGGCTCCGTTCAGAAGTCTCGAACTCCTTCGACCTGATCTTCCCGAAGCGAATCAGTTCGCTTCGGGCGGACCCCCAAGGACGGCTCTGGGTCACCAAAGGCGGGCCGTTGTCGGTGCTGGCGCCCGATGGCATGGAGGTTCTCACCAACCTGACGGGGGCCATCAACCAACAAGCCGGCCGCTGGCTGGGCGACGCGTTGTGGGATAGCCGTGGCGATCTCTGGCTCACCACGACCTGCTACGGCCGAGCCGGGCAAGCGTTTGGAGAGCGCGCGGGCTCTGGCGCGGCTTTTTCTGTCGAGGTTCATGGATAGCGTTTATGGATAGCGTTGACACTGGACGACTCAACGCGCATATGAAGCATAAACCTCGCACAGCGCACTCACTCGTCCACCCAGACGCGAGCCGGGCTCTCCCGCACGCGAAGTGGTCTTGAGGTGCGGGGTGCAGCGGCACGGCTTATGGCAAAGCAGATTCTCTTTATCGAACCCACCGCGGCCCATATCAACATCTTCAGCCAGTTCACTCTGCCGCGTCTGGGCACGTTCATCCTGGCGGGCCTGGTCAATCGCCGCGACGGCTGGAATGCGCGCGTCTTCATTGAAGGCCGCGCGCGGTTCGATTTGACCGCCTGGATCGCCCGCCACGGCAGACCCGATCTGGTCGGCATCTCGACCATCACCCCGACCGCCAACCGCGGCTACGCCTTGGCCGGTCAATGCCGCGCCCTGGGCATCCCGGTAATCCTGGGCGGACCGCATGTCACGTTTCTGCCGGAGGAGGCGCTGTCCCACGCGGACCTCGTGGTGCGCGGAGAGGGTGAGACCGCCATGAACGCCCTGCTGGACCAATGGGCTCGAAGCGGCATCCAGCCAACAGACCCCGGGTATGCCGCAATCCCCAACCTATCCTGGAAGGACGCAACCGGTCTCGTTCAACACAACCCGCGGGGGGCCTGGCTGGGAGACCTCGATGCCCTGCCCGTGCCCGACTTCTCATTGGCGGGCGGAACAGCCGACTGCGTGATCGGAGGCCGCAAGACCGTGATGGTGCAGACGTCTCGCGGTTGCCCGTTCGACTGCTCGTTCTGCTCCGTGACCGGCATGTTCGGGAAGAAATACCGGTACCGCTCGGTCGAGTCCATCCTGCTCGAACTCGAGCGTTATGACAGCCGCGACCACTTCGTGTTCTTCTGCGACGACAACTTCACGGCAAACACGCGCCGCACACGCGCCCTGCTCGATGCCCTGTTCGCCCGCCATTTCCGTTTCCAATGGTCAACCCAGGTGCGCGCCGACCTCGCCCGCGATCCCGATCTGGTGCGCCTCATGAAGCGCGCCGGCTGCCACACGGTGTTCGTCGGGTTCGAATCGGTCAATCCCCAGAGCCTGGCGCAGATGCAGAAAAACCAGAACCTCGACGACATCGTCCGCGCCGTTCGGGTCTTTCAGGCCGCCGGCATCCACATTCACGGCATGTTCGTGCTTGGCTTTGACGGGGACGATTGGGCGACAGTCGAGGCCACGATCCGCTTCGCGCGCCAGATGCGTCTGACAAGCGTGCAGGTGCTCATCCTGACCCCGCTTCCCGGGTCCGAACTCTACGAACGCTTGAAGGAGCAGGAGAGGATCACGTCCTACGATTGGGATTTGTACGACACGCATCACGTCGTCTATCGCCCCAGAGGCCTCACCCCGTTCGAACTCCAACGGGCTCAAGTCTGCGCGCACACCCGCATCTACACCCTGTCCGAGTCTCTTCGAAAGCTGCTTACAGGGCGATGGGTCGCCGCCGGTCTGTCGTTCTACGCCTCGAAGATCAACCGCGACTGGCAGCGGGAAAACCGGCACTACATCGAGGCCTTGGCTGCCGCAGCCCCAGAATAGGCATCATCAGCTTGCAGGCCGCGTGCCCCCACGCGGCGCGAGTCATGACATCTGGACCAGCACAGGCGCCGGGTCAGGGGACGCGGCCTACAGCGGGAGTCTCCATCCTGTGAAGGCCCGGTGGCCTCACCGAGCGACAGAACACCGACAACAAGCCGATGCGCCGCTCTTTCCGCGATTGGCAGATTGCGCGGGATTTCCGGTGGATTACCTGTTGGATTTCCTTGCGAAGCGACCAGGCACGGACTATAAGTGCGCATCTGACCGACTGGAGTCGCTTCAAATCGAGGGCGTCTGCCTGAGTTCGCGCGAAGCCCGGGTGCTCCAATTCATTGACCGGGGCCTGGTTTGCCGCCGTCGCGGCATGGGCCGTCCCTGGGACCAAACAGGTCGAGCCGGCACCGCTTCGTGGAGTCACTGAACCTTCACGTCACGTCCAGCCTCGCCCGCCGCACCATTGCAGCGGGCATGATTGAAAGCAGCGTTCAGTTGACCCTGCGGGAATCCGCAAGCCGAAGCGAATGTCGAAAAAAGTTTTATTGACCAGTGTTTGCCGACCCTTGGGGCCGAGGCACGGCGATGCCTCCTCCGTCGGCTATGAACTTCTGCACAGCCAGGTGACCCGCGCGCAAGGCCTGTTCAGCCCGCGCGCGGTTCATGTCCAGTTCGGACTCGAATACATCGCCGAGAATCTCGACGCCCCCACCGTCGTGCTGCAATACCCGTCGCGGCGCGAACTCATCGCCGAACTGCGCAAGGGATACGATTATGTGGGCGTCTGCTTCATCATGGCGCTCATGCACAGGATGAAGGAAACGGTGGCGCTCATCCGCCGCTATGCGCCGCGCAGCAAGATCGTTCTGGGCGGCTACGGCACCGTGTTGAGCGACGATGTGCTCAGGCCTTACGCCGACCACATTTGCCGCGAAGAGGGAGTGGCCTTCATGCGCCGCTTGCTGGGCGAGGACGCACTCCCCATGCCCTACAAGCACCCCCTGATCGTGAGCCGATTGAAGGTGTTTGGGCAGGAGGTCTCGAGCACCGGGATGATCTTTGCCGGACTCGGCTGCCCCAACGGCTGCGATTTCTGCTGCACCTCGCACTTCTTTGGCCGCAAACACATCCGTCTCTTGCCGGATGGGAAAGACATCTTCGGGGTCATCGAGCGCTATCACGACGTCGACCCGGGCATGGTGTTTTCGATCCTGGACGAGGATTTCCTCCTCGACAAGAAGCGGGCGCTGGCATTCCGCGATGCGGTGGTCAAGAGCGGCAAGTCGCTCTCGCTCTTTGTCTTTGCCAGCGTCAAGGCCATCAGCCAGTACACCGTCGAACAGATTCTCGAGATGGGTATCGACGGCGTCTGGATCGGCTACGAGGGAACCCGCTCCGGCTACGCCAAACAACAGGGACGCCCCGTCGAAGACATCTTCACCGAGTTCCGCGAGCACGGCATCACCGTGCTGGCTTCGATGATTGTCGGGTTCGATTACCAGGACCGGCAGGTGGTGGC
>DAOOQY010000488.1:0-4238 GCA_035389025.1 Verrucomicrobiota bacterium | reverse complement strand
CTGGGCAATTACTTCGGGATGATGAAGCCGGCCATCGAGCTGCAGGCCCAGGGTGAGGCCTTTTATTTTGTCGCGGATTACCACTCGATGACCTCGCTGTTCGATCCCGCGCAACGGCGTCGGAACACGCTCGATGTGGCGCTCGATTTCCTGGCCTGCGGCCTCGATCCGCGGAGATCGGTCTTTTTCCGGCAATCGGACGTGCCCGAGGTGCCGGAGCTCACCTGGATGCTCTCGACGGTGACGCCGATGGGTCTGCTGGAACGGTGCCACAGCTACAAGGACAAGAAAGCCAGGCTCGCCGGGGACGACCTGGACCGGGTCAATCACGGGCTGTTCGCCTATCCCGTGCTGATGGCGGCGGACATCCTCATTTACGATTCGAATGTCGTGCCGGTTGGGCGTGACCAGAAGCAGCACGTCGAGGTCACTCGCGACATCGCCATCAAGTTCAACAACCTCTACGGAGAGACCTTCGTCATCCCCGAGCCGCGCATCCGGGACGAGGTCGCCGTGGTGCCCGGCACGGACGGGCAGAAGATGAGCAAGAGCTACGGCAACACGATCGAGATTTTCGGGGAGGAACAGGCCCTGCGCAAGAAGGTCATGAGCATCGTCATGGACAGCCGCACCCCGCAGGAACCGAAGCCCGACGCGGAGCGCAACAACGCCATCCAGTTGCTCAACCTGGTTGCGCCCGGCGACGCCGCCCGTGACTACCTCGAGCGCCTGCGCGCCGGCGGGCTTGGGTACGGCGACCTCAAGAAGGCCCTCTTCGGACATTACTGGGAGCGCTTCGCGGCGGCGCGGCAGAAGCGGGCGGAACTCGCGTCCCATCTCGATTACGTCGAGGAGGTCCTGCGCACCGGGGCCGAGAAGGCGCGCGCCCAGGCCGGCGTGGTGCTCCGGCGCGCGAAGCGGGCCGCCGGGATTTGAGCCTGGCCCGTCTCCGCGCCATTGATCCCCATGCGTCAGCCCGTTAGCCTCACCCGCCCATGAAAGCTGTCATTCTCGCAGCCGGCAAAGGCACCCGGATGAAGGAACTCACCAACGAGCTCCCCAAGCCCATGCTCCGGGTCGAAGGCCGGCCAATCCTCGAACATATTCTCGGGGGTCTCATCGGCGCCGGAATCCGCGACGTTTGCATCGTGACCGGCTGGCGCGCCGAGGCGATCGAAGGGTATTTCGGCGACGGAGGCCGCTGGGACTGCCAAATCCGCTATGTGCGGCAGGTCGTGCAGGACGGCACCGGCAGGGCCGCTGAGCCCGCCAGGGAATTCGTCGGCACGGATGATTTCCTGCTGACCTACGGCGACATCCTGGTCCACCCCGAGACCTATCAGCAGATGCTGGCTCGATTCCGCGAAGCCCCGTTCGACGGGCTGCTCACCGTCACCGCCGGCGAGGACGTCACCAAGGGAGCCATCAACTTCTTCGATCCGACATTCTGCCTGACCCGGCTGATCGAGAAACCGTCGTCCGCCCAGGTCGAGCAGTTGCGGCGCGACGGCTGGCTCAAACCCGGCGACCCGGCCTGGTACAACGCCGGCATCTACATCTTCCGCCCGCTGGTGTTCGAATACACAGCCCGGCTCGAGAAATCGCCCCGCGGCGAGTACGAACTGACGGACGCCATCAGCGCCATGGTCGCGCGCCGCCACCGGATCGCAGGCCTGCGGATTGCCGGACGGTGGGTCGACGTGCGCGACCCCGAAATCCTGTCGGCTCTCGAACGGCAGAGCGCAGGCCAGCCCGCGCTCACCTCGGACGCCGAAAGCGCCGCATCACCGGCACAATGATCACCGCCATTGCGGTGAACAAGGCGCCCAGCAGAATCCAGGGCCATATCCCCAGGCTCGGGTTGGGCGTCAGGTTGGCGCGCAGGGTCAGGTGATTGAGGACAATCGTGAAGAGGAACGTGCCGACGCCGATCCAGTGGGCCATACCGGCCATGATCGCGCGCGTGAACTCGATCTGTCCGGGCGCCAGCCAGAACTCGCGATGCGGCACGTTCATCCAGCGTGCGGGCAGATATCTCACCGCGGCGATCGATCCGAGAATGATCACGGGCAGGAGCCCGACGCTGCAAGACCATGTCCAGACATAACTCCGGCGCGTTGACCAGCCGTCCGGCCGGCCCGACTCGTTGAAGTGCGTCGCCACCTTCTCGGGAAGCCGCGGGTAATGCACCGCCAGATCGGCCACCGCCCCCAGCACGAGCGCCGACCAGATCACCGCGTAGAGCAGATAGCGATTCATGATTCAGAGTTCCGGATTCCCGGGGCCGACACGGGCCCCGGGGATGCGGGCGCGGCCAGGGCAAGCGACGCAGCCGCCCCCCGCCGCCGCTGAGCGGCCTGGCGCAACAGATACTCGATCTGGCCATTGACGCTGCGCAGTTCCTCCTGCGCCCAGGCCTCGAGTTCAGCCCAGAGCGCAGGGTCCATGCGCAGCAGGAAACTCTTGCGCTCGGCCATGCCGGTCTAGGTGTAGAGGGTCCCGGTATTCACAACCGGATGCACCTCGGACTCGCCGCACAGCACCACCATGAGATTGCTCACCATGGCGGCCCGCCGCTCGTCATCCAGTTGCACCACATGCTTCTCCGCCAGGTCGTGCAGAGCCATCTCGACCATGCTCACGGCACCGTGCACGATCTTCTGCCGGGCCGCGATCACCGCCTCGGCCTGTTGCCGCCGCAACATGGCCTGCGCGATCTCCGGCGCGTAGGCCAGATGCGTCAACCGCGCTTCTTCGACTCGGACGCCCGCCTTGTCCAGGCGCTCCTGGAGCTCGGTCGTCAGGGCCTGCGACACTTCATCGAAACCGCTCCGCAACGTGACTTCGTTGTCTTCACCGTGATCGTACGCGTATTGGCTCGCCAGATGACGCACCGCCGATTCGCTCTGGACGCTGACGTACTCCTCGTAGTCGTCCACATCGAACATCGCCTGCGCCGTGTCCCTCACCCGCCACACGACCACCGCCGCAATCTCGATCGGGTTGCCTCTCTTGTCGTTTACCTTGAGCCGCTCGCCATTGAGGTTGCGCGCACGCAGTGAGATTCTGTTCCGCGATTGCTTCTTCAGTGCCGCCGCCGCGGCCCCCGCCTCCGCGGTCTTGCCCGCAGCCGCCAGCGCATTCGCGCCCGAAGCGCTCCGCCCGTTCGAGTAAAACGGATTGCCCCAGTGAAAGCCGCTCTCGCGGACCGTGCCCCGGTATTCGCCGAACAGGATCAGCACACGCGCCTCATTGGGTTGGAGCGCGAAGAACCCGAAGAGCATGAGGAAACCGGCGATTAGCATCAGCAGCGCGGCGATAAACAAACCCCAGACCGGATGCCCGTAACGGTTCGCCCCGCTGACGATCGAGTAGATCAACAGGGCCGAACCGCCCAACACGAGGATTAGGTTGATGGGCAACATCACCCACCCGTTGATGACCTGCACAATCCGTTCCTTATTCGCAGAGTGCTGTTCAGCATTCATGGTTTTTCCAATCCTAATGTTCATACCAACAATCAATCATCGCGGTGATATCATAAAGCAATCGAAACGCAATGCAAGTGAAATAGTCACCGCCGATATAATCGCCCTGGAGTGCGCATCGTCTGCTGACCTCAAAAACGCCTCTTGGCATCCGCGACATTGAAAAAGGAGGCTCGACCATTCATACTCGACAGCGATGCTTCTCCGACAGACGAATGATCGAAAGGCCGGCCACGCCTGCCCTGTGGGAATCTTACCGTCCTTCTCGAAATGACGGCGGCGCTCCTAGTTCTTGCGATTCTGGCTTTGGCCACCGTGCTGTTGGTCACCGAATGGGTGGCGATGGAGGTGACCGCACTGCTGGTGCTGGGCGCGGTGACGGTCACGGGCCTTGTGACGCCGCGCGAGGCGGTGGCCGGCTTCAGCAATCCCGCGGTCGTCACGATCTGGGCCGTGTATTTCCTCAGCGGCGGCTTGAGCCGGACGGGCGTGGCCAGCCGGCTCGGACGCCATGTGCTCCGGCTCGCCGGCCGGTCGGAAACGCGGATTGTGGGGGTGGTGATGCTCAGCGCGGGCGTGCTGTCGGCTTTCATGAACAACATCGCCGTGGTGGCGCTGCTGGTCGCCGTCATCGCTGACTTCACATCCTCCGACGACGAAGCAGCCCAGCGCCTCCGACCCAACGGCACCGACGAGGTCACCGTGCCCATCGGGGAATTGGGCACCCTCGACACGCTCGCCAGCACCACC
>DAOOQY010000487.1:0-4246 GCA_035389025.1 Verrucomicrobiota bacterium | reverse complement strand
TCGCGGAGAATCCAGGATTCCCGCACCGGGAAGTTCAGCATCGTCTTCATGTTTACCTCCATCCTCGGCAAGGCACGGAGAGCCCGGTCCAAAGACCGCGCGGGCAGCCGCAACGGTCAGGCAGTCGTGCCGCGGGTAGATGTCGATCCGGTTCGGTGGAAGATCAAGTTCTTTTGTGAAATAGATTCGATTCGCTAACGTATCTGCTTCAGATCGTGGGCAACCGCTCGGGATGAGTTACGGGACGGGACCGAGTTCGTGAGGTCCGAAATCTCCTTTCGCCAACCGTGTGGGCCGTGCATGCGTTACCCGATAACGTACATGAGGAGAGGGGGAAGCAGGGGCAAAACGCGAAATGGACCAATGGTGACGGGCCTTGCGTATGTGTCTGTGATACTGGCGTAACCGGCGACTCCGACTGCGATCCGGCGCGAATTGTGTAGGCAAACAGTAGTTAACGCTCTGGCTTCGCCTGATCCGCACGTTGACCATTGACCGGGCAACGCGGATTCGCGGTCCGATGAAGCGCGTCGTCTCGTGCGCGTGGTATCCCGAGGCCATCCCACGGCCCGAGCAGTTCGATGAAGGGACTCGATGAAGACGTGCCCTGATGCCGCTCGGGCGCCGGACAGCGGCCGCACGGGGTCAGCATGCCAACGGAAACCAGCGGATGTCCCAGCCCTCACGCGAAGTTGACGTTGTTTGCCAAACCTGTTTCTCCGGCTCGCCGGAGCAACTGCAAAAGGTGCGCGCACTCGACCTGACGCGAGCGGCGGCGAATCAGTACAATCAGCCCGGGAAAGGGTTGCTGCTCCTCCACCGCCTGTTCGGCCAAGGCCAGGAAATGGGCTCGATTGCAGCTCACGATGAGCCGCTCCTGTTCCCGAGCGTAACGGAACACCTCCTGGTCCGGCGTGGTCACCGGTAACGCTTGCCCCAGCGACACAACGTCGTGACCCCAGTGCCCGAGGAGGTGAGCCACTTCCGCCGGCACGTCATGGTCGAGCAGGAATCTCACGCAGTCGGCTCAGCCATCTGCTCGGCGACAAGCGCGTCAATCTCGGTACGATGGTCCTCGTAGAACGCGAGGCATTCGTACACCTGCGCCCGCGTCAGGTCCGGGAAGCTCCGGAGCACGTCATCGACCGAAGCCCCGCTCACGATCAGTCCCACGACGTCATGCACAGCGATGCGCGTCCCCTCGACGATCGTGCGCCCCTGGCAAACGCCAGGCAGATTCACCAAATACCGATAGGCCGTTGCCACCATGAGCCAATTCTAGGGCAACCAGGCCCTTGGTGCAAGGACGCCGTGACCGAGCACGGTGCGCTTGAGTCGAGGTCCCAATCACAAGCCGCCCCATTGCGGCCTCAAACGTGCATCCCGAGCAGGAGGCTTGGCCGGCTCCGTCGTTCGGGGGGGCGCGACCGCCTTTGGCAGCTTGTGGAACTGGACGCCCACAAGGCGAGCCAGGCCCTGCGGATCATGGTAACGGCTCATGGTCGCCCACGGAACCGTGGCCTGTCGATGCCCATTCCAGGACGCGTCCAACTCGCCGGGCTGAAAGTAGAAGTGCAAACCGTATGCAGATACGGTCCAACCGTCATAGCTCAAAGCCTTCTCCAGGGCCTATTCGGCTCGGCCTGCGGCGACCAGACCCGCGATCCCTGGGACCCGTGCGCGACGCAGTTCGCCCATGGATGGCCTCGTTCAATCTCGCCTCCCATGCGCTGCCACGGCGGAAGAAGCGGTCAAGCCCAGGTTCGGAGCGGGAGCCGTCCCGGCCCGCCACGGAGAACCGGTCGCTGGCGTGGTACTCGCCATGGGCTCCATCATAGTAGAAGAGATCGTGGATTTTGAGGAAGAACTTGCCGAATCCAACTGATACGAATGTGCTTTTGCCGCCGTGCGTGCTCAGCGCTGCGGCGGTGAATAAATCACTCCTCCAAATATCGCGGTGGAGGCACGTTGGTGTAAGTGCCGGGAGCGATGGCATGGAGGGCATTGGCGACATTGAATTGGACTTCGGCATCAGAGTCCGCCATGACGTTTGTAAGAGCTCCGATGGCGCTAGCGGCTTGCTCACCGAATCGTCCGAGGGCCCACGCAGAGCTTGCTCGCGTAGACGGACTCTTGCTCTGCAGGCCGGCGACGAGAGTGGGAACGCAAAGCTCGGGCGCCACTTTGAGGTCGCTCAAAATGCAAGCTGCTTTGCGCGGCACGTTAGGGTCGTTTGTGTCTTCGAGGCAACCGATGATGGCAGTAATTGGAAACTGGGCGGTGGGTTGGTGCTGCTCCATGAGCCAGATGGAGTTAAGGGCTTGCCATCGGTTGCGGTGTGGGTGTTCGATCACGGCCGTGAGGGCCGGCAGCGCGTTTGTTCCAAGCCAGGCCAGGCAACCGGTGGCCCTGTCAAAGCTCGTCATTCCGCTCCTCGGGTCAATCGGTGCGCTCAGATCGTTCATCACCCGGCACAATTCCTCGAGTTCCGGACCCGCCCTTGTCCCCAGGATCCTGAAAGCTTGGCATGCTCCGCCAGCAAGAACCTCACCCTTGATCTGGCAGATACTTCGGCCCATTCGCACAGCGAAGTCGTAGCGAGCTTTGCACAATAGCTCGCCGAGCTTCTTCTGTCGTTCGGTCCATTTTGTTGGATTGTATTGGATCCATTGCACAAGAAAAGGAGCAGCCGCAACGCCGATGTAGTCTACTGCCTCCCTGGCCATCTGCCTCTTGTGCTCGGTGGGTTGCGTGCTCCCCAGGATTTGCACCCAGTAGCTGAGGGGGTGTCCATTGTACGAGGGCTCTTTGCTGTGTGTAAGAGCCAAAAGGGCTGCGCAGGCTGCACAGCCAGCGCATACCGCGCACAGGGCAGTTGTCCTTCGCTTTTGCACGATTGAATTCTGCCATGAAACGAACACCTTGAGCAAGCAACTGGCGATACTGATAGGTTCACCAATTCTCTCGCGCCGTCCCAGCCTTGGACGTATGCTCTTGTTCTAATTCGCTTTCACGTTGAGACTAACAGTCCAAGGCCAGGCTGTTATGCTCCGCACCCGATCAGGCTCCGCTGCCAGCGTGCTCAGTTCCTGCTTGAGGCGCTCCACCACCAACTCCATCCGGTCGAGCACCAGGTTCGGAAAGGCCTTCTCCCGCACCTCATCCCAAATGTGTTCCTCGGGATTGAGTTCCGGAGAGTACCCCGGCAGCGGAATCAACCGAACGCTTTCCGGCACCACCAGGTCCTTGCTCTTGTGCGAACTGGCTCCGTCCACAACCATGACGTAGAATCTCTGGCCGGTCCTGGTTCGATACACGGAGAACAACCGGCCCCCCTGGCGGAGCGCCCGCTCGTTCTGTTGTCGATCGTGCGTGTCGAGCAGGCCCCGATCCCCCGCCGCATGACGATTGATGGCGCGCAGGACCTCGGCACCGAGCAACGTCCTGGCCGCGTTCGCAGTGATGCAGAGCCGCCCCAGGCTGAATCGGGGCGGGGGCAGTGGCTTGGGATCGGCGTCCTCGCCCGGCGCCGACAGCGCACGGACCGAGCCGTCCAAGGAGTTTCGGTCTTCCAAGCGCAAACCACTTTCGACGGAACGATCAGGATCGAGCCAATGCTCAGCGGGATGTCGTTTGCGGGCGGAGTTGAGCGACTCCCAGATCGGATTCACTCAGGCTCCCTGGACACGGTATTCTACCGCCTTCATAACACGGTTCTGATGGGTTTGGCAAATCTGTGTCCAGTGGTGAGCAAGGTGGGCTGGCGTGACAAGCGAGGAAGGGCGGTGAGCTGTCGGCGATAGTGTGGACGGGCGGGTGTGCGTTTCTGGGGCAGCCAACGGCAAGGCGATCCGGCGATCCCATCTTGGGGAAAGACGAGTACTCGCATCGGGCTGCCGAGGCCTGCGCACCGTCATTTCCCGAGAGGGAGACGCGCCGTGGCTAACGGAATGGCTAACGGCGAATCGTGTGAAAATGCCCGGAACCGGGGCGAGCCCGAGCGGTGTGAGAATGGGGCGTGCTCCCGCACCGTCCTGCGTAAGCCACACGCCGAAAGGCTGTTAGCCGGGCCGGGCGGCAGCTCCACCGCCTCAACTTGCGTCGGTTGAGAGCCAACCCTCTCCCCGCAGCGAGACCGATGTCAGGTGGAAGCGTGCTGGCAAGCCGGAGCGTAAAACCTCCCGTGCTGTCTGCAGAGGACCAGAATCTCAGGAGACGGACAAGCCGGGTGAACACCCGCAAGACC
>DAOOQY010000486.1:0-4261 GCA_035389025.1 Verrucomicrobiota bacterium | reverse complement strand
AGTCAGAGGTCAGCGGTCAGAAGTCAGAGGTCAGCGGTCAGAAGTCAGAGGTCAGAGATCAGTCAGCGGTGCTGCCCTCTGCTGCCCCCGGTCTGACCTCTGACCTCCGACCTCTGACCTCTCCTTCTCTCGACGTGACCTCTGACCTCCGACCTCTGACCTCTGGCTACGTCGAGCTCCCCTACACGCTCATCCAGGACTTCAACCTGTTCGTCGTCCTCAGGGCGGCGACCGCCGAGTTCTGGCGCCGCAAGATCGAGTGGATCGCCGCACACGGCGGCATGGTCCACTTCGATACCCATCCCGATTACATGGCCTTCGAGCCCCACCCGCTTTGCGCCGGCCAGGAATTCCTCGCCGCTCGCTATCTCGAAACCCTCCGGTGGCTGCGAGACACATTCGCTGGCCAGTTCTGGCATGCACTCCCCAGGGAGGTGGCGAGGTACACGGCAGCCTCGCGGGTGTCGAGACCGCTGCACCGCTGTCCGCGGCGAATCGCCATGCTGACGCACTCCTACTATGAATCCGACAACCGCGTCATGCGTTACGCCCGGACGCTGGCCGGAGAAGGCCACCACGTCGAGGTGCTCGCTCTCGATTCCGGCAAGGAACTGCAGCGCAAGGAGAACCTCGATGGCGTGCTCGTCCACCGGTTGCACGCGCGCCTAAGCCGGAGAGATGCAGGCCCGTGGCCACTGTTCCTGTCCGTGTTCACATTCACTCTGAGCTGTGGTCTTTGGCTGGCTTGGAAGAGTCTTCGGCGACGGTTCGACCTGGTTCATGTCCACAACATCCCTGATTTCCTGGTCTTCGCGGCTATCGTGCCGAAGCTGACCGGCGCTCGCGTCATTCTGGACATCCACGACTTGGTCCCGGAGTTGTATGCCTCGAAGTTCGGCTCCAAGCGCGGGCATGCCTTGGTCGAGTGGTTGGAGCTTATCGAAAGGATGTGTTGTCGTTTCGCGAACCACGTAATCATCTCGAACCACCTATGGCGGGATGTCCTGATCCAGCGTTCGGTGCCTCCAGATAAATGTTTGGTTTTCATCAATCACGCCGATCCCGACCTCTTTCGCCCACGAACCAGGACACGCACCGACGACCGTGTCGTGATTCTGTTTCCCGGAACGCTCCAGTGGCACCAGGGTGTCGATATTGCTCTGCGAGCGTTCGCGAAGGTCGCCGAGCGCATGCCCAAAGCTGACTTTCACATCTATGGCGATGGCCCGGCTGCGGCGGACTTGAAGTCCCTGACACAAAGCCTCCGGCTCGATGGGCGGGTACGGTTCATGGAAACGGTTCCCATTCAACAGATCGCCAAAGTGATGGCCTCCGCGGATCTGGGTCTCGTTCCCAAACGCTCCGACTCCTTCGGCAACGAGGCTTACAGCACCAAGATCATGGAGTTCATGGCCGTCGGTGTCCCCGTTATCGTGTCAGACACCCGCATCGACCGCTACTATTTCGATGATTCTGTCGTGCGGTTCTTCGAGTCCGGCAATCCCGACGCGCTCGCCGACGCCATCCTGGACCTTCTCGGCAACGAAGCCGTTAGGCGCCAGATGGTCGCTCAAGCGTCCACCTACGCCGCCCGTAACAGTTGGGAATCCCGCAAGGCAGACTATATCAATCTCGTGGACTCCCTGATCGCCTCCAGATGAAGTCGGCGATTCAGACGACTTTGCGCTGTAGGTGACCTAGTTCCGGTGACGTCAAACCATGAAGAGCAAACTGCAACAAAGCCTCATGCGGCTGGCGTCATGGGTGGAACAGCGTGAATTCAAGGGCTATGACCCTGGCGACGGTCTAAATTCATTCCTGCGTCCGCTGGCCTGCCGGAACCGCTTAGCGGAACGAGTGCTCCTTCAGCTCATCTGGAAGTCCCCCATCAACATCCGGCCGTTGGTCGGTGTGAAACCGATGGACTCAACCAAGGGGCGGGGTTATATGGCATGGGGGTATCTGAGGCTGTTTAAGGCATTCGGTGACGAGCAAGCCAAGGCGAAGGGCGTCGCCTGCCTGGAGTGGCTCATGAACCATAACGCAGCCGGCATTACTGGCTATGCATGGGGCAACCATTTCGACTTTGTGACCCGCAGTGGTTGCATCGCTGCAGGCACACCGACGATCGTCTGGAGCGGGCTTATTGGCCAGGCGTTTCTCGAAGCGTATGAGCAACTGGGTGACATCCGCTTTCTCGACGTCGCCCGAGGCACCGCCGAATGGGTCCTCACCTTGCCCCGCGAGCAGACCGATCGCGGTGTTTGCCTCAGCTACGTGCCGGACACTCAGTCCTCGATCCACAACTCCAACATGCTCGGCGCCGCCCTGCTCGCTCGCACGTGGGTGCACACCGGCGAGCCGCGGTTCCTGGAGGCCGCGAGAAGTGCTATGGCCTACAGTTGCCTCCGGCAACTCCCGGACGGCGCTTGGTGGTATGGCGAAGAGGTGAAGTACCATTGGATCGACAACTTCCACACCGGCTACAACCTCGACAGCCTCAGACGCTACATTGAGAGCTCTGGCGACGACACGTTCCGGCCACAACTTCAGCGGGGCCTCCGATATTTCCTGGACACTTTCTTCGAACCCACTGGCCGTCCCCGCTATTACCACAACCGGACCTATCCCGTGGACATCCAGTGCGCGGCACAGGCCATTGACACCCTGGCCTTCTTTGCCGACCAGGAACCGTCATGCCTGGTCCTAGCGCAGAAGGTGGCTCGTTGGACCATCAGCCACATGCAGGATCGGTCCGGTTTCTTCTACTATCGCCAATACCCGTGGCTCATGGCCAAAACCCCCTACCTCCACTGGGGACAAGCCACCATGTTCAAGGCCATGGCGCATTTGCTGGGCAAGATCGCGATTGGGCAAGGCCCTCCAGAGAGCGGCGCTGTGTCTCCCTCCAAGCCATGATCGGCCAGCCCAATCAGACCCTGCAGTACGCCCTCATCACCCCGGCGCGAAATGAGGCTGCATTCATCAAGGGGACCATCCGGTCGGTGGTCGCACAGACGGTCCGCCCCGTCCGCTGGATCATCGTCAGCGACGGCTCCACCGACAGCACCGACAACATCGTCAAACGTCACGCTGTCGAACATCCCTGGATAGAACTGCTTCGCATGACCGAGCACCGAGACAGGCAGTTTGCTGCGAAGGCCCACGCCTTCAACTCCGGCTACCACCGGGTGCGCGCGACCGGTCTGGACTATCACGTCATCGGCAACCTTGACGCCGACATCACCTTCGAGCCGGGCTACTTTGAATTCCTACTCGAACAGTTCGTCGCCAATCCGGAGCTGGGCGTTGCCGGAACCCCGTTTGTCGAGAACGCCGGCGAAATGAACCACCACACTTACGCGCATCGCTTCGCGCAATTGGAACACGTCTCCGGCGCCTGCCAGTTGTTCCGCCGTGAATGTTTCGAGCAGATCGGCGGCTACATTCCCATCAGGGGCGGGGCCATAGACTGGATTGCGGTGACCACCGCCCGAATGAAAGGCTGGCAGACTCGAACGTTCCCTGAAAGAGTTTGTCTTCACCACCGAAAGCTTGGCACCGGAACGCACGGGCCGCTCGGTACTCGTTTCCATTACGGCCGCAAGGCCTATTACGTGGGCGGCCATCCGCTCTGGGAATTGCTGCGCGGCCTCTTTCAAATGCGGGAAACACCGTTGTTGCTCGGCGGCCTTTGTTTTCAGGCAGGGTACCTTTGGTCTGCGGTCACCCGCGTGGAACGGCCAGTCTCGTTCGAATTGATGGCCTTCCACCGCGGCGAGCAAATGGCTCGGTTGCGGCGGCTCCTCCTTGGCCGGCCGGCAGAAGCCAAGGCCGCGGCCCAGAGCCCAGCGCAAACGTCTTAGGAGAAGATGCTGATTGTCAACGCGGATGACTGGGGTGGTTGGCGGACGGCCACCGACGCGGCGCTGACCTGCTATGAGAAGGGCCGCATTACCTCCGTCAGTGCCATGGTCTTTATGGACGACTCCGAGCGGGCGGCGCGCCTCGCCCAGAGGTCCGGGCTCGATGTTGGGCTGCATCTGAATTTGAGTCAAGAATTCACCGGCAGCACGCACTCGGTGCCGCGGCTAGCGGAATCTCAGCGCGCCATCGTTCGTTTCCTGCGCTCGAGCAAATACGCGTTGCTCTTTTACCATCCATTTCTTCGGCGGCAGTTCCGCCACGTCTTTGAGGCGCAACTGGAGGAATTCTTTAGGCTCTACGGGAGGCCGCCGTCCCACTTCGACGGACACCAGCA
>DAOOQY010000485.1:0-4269 GCA_035389025.1 Verrucomicrobiota bacterium | reverse complement strand
GTCCCTACGACCTGGTCACTGGCGATCCGATCGCCGCCGCGCCGGGCACACCCCAGAACTACCAGGATGTGTTCGGCCAGGCGCTCGTCCGGTTCTGCCAGCGCGACAGCACCCTGGTCGGCATCACCGCGGCGATGCCCGCCGGGACCGGCTTGAAGTTCCTCGAACAGGCCATGCCCCAGCGCTACTACGACGTCGGGATTGCCGAGGGCCACGCGGTGTTGTTCGCCGCCGGCATGGCCACTTTGGGCTTCCACCCCGTCGTCGCCATTTACTCGACTTTCCTCCAGCGGTCCTACGACGGCATTATCCACGATATCGCCCTCCAGGACCTGCCCGTGACTTTTGCCATGGACCGTTCCGGGCTCGCGGCCAATGACGGCCCGACCCACCACGGCCTGTTCGACATCGCCTTCCTGCGCTGTGTGCCCAACATCATCGCCATGGCGCCCAAGGACGAAGACGAACTGGTCGACATGCTCTTCACCGCCACCCACCAGAACCATCCGGTCTTCATCCGCTACCCGCGCGGCGCCGGCGAAGGCGTGGCCATCAAGGACCAGCCGCGTCTGCTCACGATCGGCCAGGCCGAGATCACCCAGCACTTCATCCAGTCGGGCGGGCGGAAAGTGGCCCTGTTCGCGCTTGGGAATCTCCAGAGTCTGGCCCAGGACACGGCTGCGGGTCTCAAGGCCGCCGGGTGCGACGTCGCCATCGTCAATCCGCGTTTCATCAAGCCGCTCGATGAGGCGACCACGCTGTTCTTCGGCCGGGCGGCCGATGCCGTGGTCACATTCGAGGATCATGTCCTCGCCGGCGGCTACGGCAGCAGCATCATCGAGTTGTACTGCAATCACGGTGTCACGACTCCGGTCGTCCGGATGGGCTGGCCGGACCAGTTTATCGAGCATGCCTCGACCGCGGACCATCTTCGCGAGCAGTACGGGCTGACCGCCGAGCGGGCCGTTGCCGAGGTGAAAGCCAAGTTGGAGCAGCGCCTGCCCGCCACCGCGGTGGCCGCTCTGGCCTGACCCTCTCTACGAATATGACTCCGCCTCGCGGTTCGAGCATCGGCATACGAAACGGCGCCTTGATGGTCCCCGACGACCCCATCCTGCCGTTCATACGCGGCGATGGAACGGGCCCGGACATCTGGGCGGCCAGCCAGCGGGTCTTCGACGCCGCGGTCGAGCGGGCCTACGGCGGCAAGCGCAGAATCGCGTGGTTCGAGGTCTTCGCCGGCCAGGCGGCCAAGGACAAGTTCGGCGATTGGCTGCCCGAGGAGACCATCACCGCGTTCCAGGACTTTCGGGTGGGCATCAAGGGCCCTCTGACCACGCCTGTCGGCGGGGGCATTCGATCGCTCAACGTCGCTCTGCGCCAGCGATTGGATCTCTACGTCTGTCTGCGTCCGGTCCGCTACTTCCGCGGCGTGCCTTCTCCCGTGAAGCATCCGGAAAAGGTCGACATGGTGATTTTCCGGGAAAACACAGAGGACATCTACGCGGGCATCGAGTACCCGGGCGGCTCGGCCGAAGCCGCGAAAATACTCGATTTTCTCGCTCGGGAGTTTCCCCAGGCCTTCGAGAAAATCCGGTTCGGAACCCGCGCCCAAGCCGATGAGTTCTGGGGGCGGGCCGGCGCCGCGCTCCCGTCGGATGTCTGCGTTGGCCTCGGGATCAAGCCGGTCAGCCGGTCCGGCAGCGTTCGGCTGGTCCAGAGCGCGATCGCCCACGCCATCCGATTCGGGCGCAAGAGTGTCACCCTTGTCCACAAGGGCAACATCATGAAGTACACCGAGGGCGCGTTCCGCGACTGGGGCTACCTCGCCGCCAAGGAGTTGTTCGGCGCTGTCGAGATCGACGGCGGTCCCTGGTGCCGCATCCCCGAGGGCCGGCCCGGGGCGGGCATCGTCATCAAGGATGCCATTGCCGACATCACGCTCCAGCAGGTGCTGACCCGGCCCGAGGATTTCGATGTCATCGCCACGCTGAACCTGAACGGCGATTACCTGAGCGACGCGCTCGCAGCCCAAGTGGGCGGCATCGGCATCGCGCCGGGCGGCAATATCAACTTCATCAGCGGCCACGCCCTCTTCGAGGCAACGCACGGCACCGCGCCCAAGTACGCCAACCAGGACAGGGTCAATCCGGGCAGCGTGGTTCTCAGCGGGGAGATGATGTTCCGGTATCTGGGCTGGACCGAAGCGGCGGACCTGATCATCCGAGGGCTCGAAGGGGCCATTGCCAGCAAGCGCGTGACCTACGATTTCGCGCGGCTCATGGAGGGGGCGACGGAAATCCGGTGCTCGCAGTTCGGAGACAACATCATCGCCCACATGTGAAGCATCAGGGCTGCGGCCAGGGCAGACGCGCCAGACGAATATCAGCTTGGTTTCTGGGTGGATGCCGTGTGGCCTGGGAGCGGCTGCGGTTGTCGGGCCACACCATGTAGGCATAGTGCGCGTCGGCGTCAGCCTGATTGTGCTCGCCGCTCTCGTGCGAGTAGATGTCCGAAGTTAGAACCTCCTGGCCCCAATCGTCGAATTCAGGATACCACGGGTACCACCAGTGGAGGTTCACCCCGCCTGGCGCCCACACCGGGTCGTAATGGCCCGGCTGAGTCTGCTCGGGCAGGGAGCCGGAGAAGGCCGGCGGAAACGGCTCGGATGTGATTGTGAAGTCGTTCGTGAAGAATGAAACCACCCCATCCGCTGCAATCGCGGCCCAGCGTCCGTACACCTCGATGAGCGAGTTGTCCCGATCGTTCCGGCGGTCGTGCCATCCGACGAACAGCATTGCGCCGTCGGGCCGAACGGCGAGAGCGGGCATCCACTGGTCATTCAGGCCCGTGTCGAGATTCACACGGATGGGTTTGGTGGTCCAATGAACGCCGCCATCGGTCGACTGCACAAAGAAAACGTCGGCGCGATCGCCCTGGGCGGCGCCCTGGTCGGCGTAGGTAACGTAGAGGTGGTTCGACCGGGCCGGATCAGGATTCACCGCCAGCGTCGCCAGGCAAAAGGCCTTGAACCAGTCGCCCGCATCCGAAATCGCATCGCTCCGGCGAAGCGGGATGGGCGAGACCGCCGCCTTAAGCCTGCAGATGGTGTGCGTGGGGCCGATCTTGGCGCCGCGTTCCGCCACGGCACAGATTTCGAGTGACTGCGGCGTGCCCCGTTCGTTCCACGCCACGTAGGCAACATGGTCGGTCCCCACGACGATCTGCGGCATCATCGAGAGCACGGTGCCGAATGCCACCGGCCTGGACCATGCCTTGACATCGCCGTCCCTCGAGACTGTCAGCCACTGGCGCCGCCGCGACCCGGCGACGCTGCCCTGAATGACCGCGTACACGTCGTGCTGGCCGGAGCCCGGCCAGTCATCGACCGCAATCCACGGGTAGTCCGACCCCTCGATCTCCTCGGCCAGAGGCGGGCAGCGGACAAAACGCGCGCCGCGATCGACCGACTTCCAGAGAGGAATTCCTTTAAACGTCCCGGCCCTCCTTTCCGAAGTGGCCGCGTAGTAGATCACCCCTGACACCCGGTCCACGGCCAGCACGGGATCGCCGGCGTCTCCGCTCGTGGCGCCCTCGGGCAACGGCAGCACGTCCCGATCCACAAAGGTCCGACCGCCATCGTGAGAGACGGAATACGAGACCATGCGGCACAGACGGGGCGGATCGTCGAGGCTGGCCAGTCCGTAAATCCCCCGGTTGCTGTCCCAATAGCCGACGAGCACCGTGTTTTCGAGGACCACGACCCCAGGCTGGTATTGTGTGTTCTGTTCGTTGGCGTAATCCTGGGCCGGATCGTTCACAAGAATGTTCGACGCCAGTTCGAGCTGCTGCAGATCGGTGTAGCCCGCCGCGTTCGGTTCCGTCGCGGCCTCCGTCCAATCTGTCCGATCATCAGCCACCCCGTTGCCATTGGCGTCCTCGACGTAATCCGGCAAACCGTCCGAATCCGAGTCAAACGGACGCCCGTAAATTGTCGCAACCGCGTGGTACCCGATGTCAACCTGAGAGTCGGCTTCCTTCGAGGCCCCGTCCACCGTGGCGTGATGGTAGAGCCCCGCGTCCGCCGCACTCCGGCTGCCCGCATCGACCAGCGGGGCCGGATTGGCGAGCCCCGCGAGTGACGCGCCGCGGGTCGACCCGGCGGTCCGGGTGCTGAGCGCAAGATGTGTGACGTCCCCTCCGGCGGATCCCGAAAGGGCAACCTCCCCGCTGTAGCCGTTGTGCGCGTTGGGCACCCCCTCGGATGCG
>DAOOQY010000484.1:931-4269 GCA_035389025.1 Verrucomicrobiota bacterium | reverse complement strand
CCTCGAACGCGCCGCCGAGGAAGCAGCCGCGGCGAAGGTGGAAAAGCCGAGGGCCTCGCGCGGCAAAGCGGCGGACGAACTGTTGTGAAAGCCAACCAAGCATCTGCGGAGGTGCCGCGAATCAGTCGATTGGAGAGGCACTCCACACAGATTCGGGTCGGAGCACAGATTGACTGGGCGGGGGCCGGTCTTGTCCTCCTCGGGAATCCGTGTTCCGCCCTGAATCGGTGTGGGGATTCTCTGGCCCGGTCGACCTGTGTCGTGCACGGAATCAGTGAACCTGCGACAACAAGTTCGCGACGCGCAAGACCCCAGCCTGCGCCTGCTGATCAAGGCGATCAAGGAAACGCCGGGGCTCGATGACTGCCTCGACTGACAACACACTCAAGCCACCAGCCCGGCATTCACCCTGCCAGGTCTTTCGCTTTCCGGGGCCACGGTTGCCCCGTGGGCGCGTCCACACCCACCGTTCCGCTGTTCTGATACTCCCGGTCAATCAAGGTGGCGTGGTGAGGCGAAAACACCCCCCCGAGGACGACCGACACGCATCGAGCCGACTGGCGACTCGCCACGTGTCACTTCGAATCGAGGTTCGGCTTGAGATCGTCGGCTGTGACCGTCGACTGGACGCCGTCGGGCGGGACCTCGGCATGCGCGATCCAGACAATGGCGTTGAGCACCACCTTCCGAAAATCGTCGTTGCCCCACGTCTTGTGGCTATGACCGCCCGTGAACCCAAATCCGCGTCCGCCATCCGGACGATCGAACACCCACATCACATGCTGCGGTTCCTTGCGTTCGAGCACGGCCTTTCGGACCTCGGCATTGCCGCTGTGCGGGCCGTCCGGACGGTTCAACGTATCGGGGGGAGGCAGCGCGCTCAGAATGGGCGTCACGCCTTTCATCCCTTCCGGGAACCGCATGTGATAATACCACTCGTCCTCCACGCCGAACGGTTTCACGCCGCGGGTGACCGGGTGGTCGGGCAGGTTGCTGAATTGGGGATGCCAGAACGGGTTTACTGACCAGTGCGTTTCGAAATAGCCGCCGGCCCATTCGAGGAACTGCTTGCCCCCCGTCTCCCTGGGCACCTCGACCGCATAGTGCAACAAGCCGAGGCCAGCGCCGTTCCGCATCTTCTCGCCGAGGATCTCGAGGCGATTGCCCTGGACGAACGGATGCCCGCCGCCGCCGTCCGAGTAGATCACGATCCCATCCGCATTGTCGTACGCCGTCGGGTCTTTGGGCCACCCGTTGAAATAGCAAGCCGTCAGAACGCCCGGATGACCGGCCAGGCACTTGGCCAAGAGCAGCATGCCCGCCGTGTGTTCGTGATCGCCGCTCCCGTGGCTCGCCGTCCCGGCCGTCAGCACGATCTTCTTCCGGTCCGCCAGCTTGAGCCGTTTGAGCCGCACGTCCTTGAACTGAACGGTCATCGGCGGCCCGACGTGAATCTGGAACGCCAACACGCCCGACCGGCTCGCCTTGGCCGCATGCTCGTCGACGACATCCACGGTCTGCACCCCATTGATGAAATGCTGCAGGTGGTTGCCTCGGGCAATAATGACGTACTCGTTCCAGTCCTCGTGCCTGATCTTCTCCTGGATCTCCTCGGACTTGCCCACCGACCCCACCACCTCGATCTTCACCTTGTTCGGGTCCGCGGGGTCGGCCTTCAGCACCGTCTTCTGCCCGCGCTCGGCCAGGATGCCGCGCCCGCGCTCCTCGTAAAGAATGCCGCTGTAGTTCTTGCCGGCCTCGAAATCAGCCTGGTAGCCCCCCACAACGGGGCCAAACTTGCCCGGGTCAGCCGTCTTGCTGCGGTACTGGATGCCCGAGTTGCCGTTGACGATCCGGTAAGAGAGCCGCAACTCGAAGTCGTCCACCACGCCGTCGGCCCAGACCAGGAACGTGTTGTGCGTCAGCTTCGTGTCCGCCTTCGTCACACCCGTAATGGCGCCGTCCTGAACGGACCACAGTTCCGGGTTGCCCTCCCAACCGGACAAATCCCTGCCGTTAAAGATCGGCTTGAAGCCGTCGTCCGACACGGCGGCGAGGGCGGCGATTCCAAAGGCCGCCGCGAAACCCGACAAACGAAGAGGCATTTTCATACGTGATTTCAATATGGGACCGCGGCGCGCGCCGAACACACGGATGCTTCATCCGCGCCCGTCCGCGCATCCCGCAGTTCCTCGACTCGTGCGTAGACGGCTCAGCCGAGCGTCTTCTTCAAGAACTTGAGTCCCTTCACCGCGATTTCGTCGCGACTCGGCTCGATCTGGCGCCAGATCGCTGCGGCTTTGGCGATGACTTTGACGTCTTTGGTAAACGACTCGATCACGACGTCCCCGTTGTACTTGATCTTCTTCAGAGCCGCCGCGATCGGCGCCCAATCGATGTGGTCGTTGCCGGGCGTGCCGCGGTCGCTGCCGCAGGCGTGGAAGTGGCCCAACAACTTGCCGGCCTTCTTGATCGCCGTCGCCTGGCACTTCTCCTCGACGTTCATATGGAACGTATCGAGGTGGAGTTTCAACGCCGGACTGCCCACGTCTTTCACCATCGCCAGGGCCTGATCCGCCGTGTTGATGAAGTCCGTCTCGAACCGATTGAGCGGTTCCATGCAAATCTGACGGCCCTTGCTCTCGGCGTACTTGCAGAGTTGCTTCAGGTTCTTGACCACCGTCTTCCATTGCCGCTTGTAATCAGCCGGCTCGACCGCCTCGGCGCGCCCCACAGCCGAATACACCGGCCCGATCAGCGACGGACAATCGAGAACCACCATCTGATCGATCAAACCCTTCAGATAGGCCATCGAGTTCGCCTGCGCCTCGGGCGTGCCCCGCAAATCCCGGTCGGGACCCAGCGCGGCGCACACGGAGCCGCACGCCAGACCGGCCTTGTCCAACTCGTCTTTCACGTACTGCGGATCGATGTGTTCCGGCGCCTCGATGGCCAGCTCGACCGTGTCGAACCCCCACTTCTTGAAGGTCTTGAAAAGCGACGTGCTCTTGTTGGTGAACGGAGAGGTGAAGAGGAATGTGTTGATGCCGAATCTCATATGTTTTGCCAGTTTCATGGCAGGCTAAGAAAAAGCCCTCTCGTGTCAAAGCTTTAAAACAGGCCGGTAGCTGGTCTTGCCCCCCTCGGCAATCGGTGTTCCGCCCTGAATCGGTGTGGGGATTCTCTGGCTCGCTTGACCTGTGTCGTGCACTGAATCGGTGAGGGGCTCCACACAGATTCGGGTCGAACACAGATTGAACGCGTGGAGAGCCGATCCTGTCCTCCTCGGCAATCGGTGTTCCGCCCTGAATCGGTGTGGGGATTCTCTGGCTCGCTTG
>DAOOQY010000484.1:0-831 GCA_035389025.1 Verrucomicrobiota bacterium | reverse complement strand
TGCACTGAATCGGTGAGGGGCTCCACACAGATTCGGGTCGAACACAGATTGAACGAGCGGAGAACCGATCTTGTCCCCCTCGGCAATCGGTGTTCCGCCCTGAATCGGTGTGGGGATTCCCTGGCTCGCTTGACCTGTGTCGTGCACCGAATCGGTGAGGGGCTCCACACAGATTCGGGTCGGAACACAGATTGAACGCGTGGAGAGCCGATCTGTCCTCCTCGGCAATCGGTGTTCCGCCCTGAATCGGTGTGGGGATTCCCTGGCTCGCTCGACCTGTGTCGTGCACTGAATCGGTGAGGGGCTCCACACAGATTCGGGTCGGAACACAGATTGACTGGGCGGGAGCCGATCCGCGCGGCCCCGGCCGGCGAGGCATTCGTTGACCTGGCATCGGTCCGCATCCCCCTGGCAGCAACGCCGCAAGAGCCCCGCCGTCCTCGAGCGTCAGGCGTGCCGGCGAAGGCGAAGCCCCACGCTGACGCCTACGCCCACCGCCCCAGCACTGCCGCCCATCCGCGCGGCCCTGGCTACCGAGGCGTTCGTTTCAGTTTGGCTTATAGCTCTCGATTGCTGGAAAGAATCACTTCGGAGGCAGCCAGCGGTTTGCAGACCATGCGAAAGGCGAAATTCTTCCCTTGCCAAACCATCGGCTCCAATTACTATACATCTGTATAGTAATCATGAAAACCCTGACTCATCGGCAGCGGGACGTGCTCGAGTTCATCGGGCAGACCATCGACAACGCCGGCGCGGCGCCCACACTGCGCGAGATTGCCGCGCATTTCCGCTTCCGCAGTGTCAAGGCCGCCGCCGATCACGTCGCCGCCT
>DAOOQY010000483.1:0-4272 GCA_035389025.1 Verrucomicrobiota bacterium | reverse complement strand
GATTCCAGACACCGGTTTCCCCGTTGTGAACGAGGACTACGTCGTGTTCAAGACCATCAGCGGCGTCACCGAGATCAAGCTGACGTCCGGCCAGCCGGGCGCATTCTTCAGCACGGTCACCGGTCTCCAGCTCATCGAGAGTGCCAAAGGCATCCCCGCCACCTTGACGATCACGCGGTCTGTCACGGGCGAGATTGTGATTGGCTGGACAGGCAGCGGCGTGCTCGAACAGGCCGACGCCCTGGCCGGCGCCTGGAACAGGGTGGCGAATCCCGCCAACCCTTACACCACCGCGCCTGCGGGCGCCTCGAGGTATTATCGCGTCGTTCAAGACTAAAAGACTATGCGCAGAAACGCCTCCCCATTGCGGACGGCCGCCGTCGAGCACCAACCATCGGACACTGGCCTGTTCTTTCGACCATCTGTGGCGCCCATGAACCATTGCCGGAGGAACGACCCCGCGGCTGCGCAAGCGTCCTTGGCTCGAAGAAGCGGCAGTTGCCGATCAGGGCCTCTCCCGCGGACACGCACACGCGTCAACCTGAAGGAAGCTCCTGAATGGTTCCTGGGAGCATCACCGTCGAGGTTGTCCAACTCCTTGGGCCGGTGTTCTTTGTGGCAGTCCCCTCTGCTCAGTTCGGCTCCGAGGTCGCGAAGCGTCTGGAGTGCGGCGATTGACCGCCGCTTTCCGAGGGCGGGCTTCCGTGCGTTTCCATTCCAAAGCGGTGCTGAAGCACACGCACTCCAAGCGCGCCGCGCTACCGAACACGCTCGTGCCGGGGCAGCTTCTGTGCGAGGTCCGCATCTTAGCCGGCCTGAGGTTGACTCGTATGTGCAGCCGCAGGATCGGCCCCCCAAGAGGGCCAGCGCATCGTTGCTGAACTCGGGCAGCATCCGGGTTCTCGGCGTCATTGTCGGTCTGGCGGTGTTCATGGATGCCGCGCGGTGCGCCACGGTCCAGCCGCGGTACTACGGGCACGCTGCCGCCTGCGACGCGCACGGCGTGATCGCGCCCTGGTATCGGGGACTCAATGGCCAATGCGACTTCCGCATCCGCGTCGCGGCGGAGACTTTGAAGAGATACCCGTGGACCGACACCAACAGCGCCATTGCGGCGTATCCGGACTATTTGTTCACGAGCTTGTGGCAAATCGACCCGGACGGTCGCATCACGCCCAAGGCGCCTGATGCCTGGATGAACGGCGACTTGGGCCAGCGCTCGACCAGCCTGCTCAACGGGTGGGTGGATTACTACCGCTATTCGGGCGATCCGGCGGCGGTCGCACATCTGATCTACCTGGGCGAGTTCTTGCTGGATCACTGCCTGACGCCTCCGGATCACCCGTGGCCAGGCTTGTTCATCAGCGTTCCCGTCAAGGGCAAGGCCTACGGGAGATGCGATCCGCAGGGGATGATCCAATTGGACATCTGCGCCTCAACCGGCCAGGGCTTGCTGCGCGCCTACCAACTGACCGGGCGCACACGCTGGCTGGCTGCGGCCCGGCACTGGGGCGATCTCCTGGCCGAGCGCTGTCGGAAGGACCCGGGCGAGGCGCCCTGGGGACGCTATGCGAACCCCGAGGCGGCGCCCTGGAAGGACAATCAACAAACTGGCGGCGTGACGATGATCCTGGCGTTCCTCGACGAACTGATTCGCCTGGGTTACACCGGCAAAGACAATGCGATCGTGTCGGCACGCGACGCCGGGCGGGCGTATTTGCGCGATCGGCTGTTGCCGGCGTGGACGGTCGACGACACATGGGGCCGCTATTTCTGGGACTGGGCCAACCCGACTCAGAATTGCCTGACGACGCCCGACGCCGCCCGCTATCTCCTGCACCACCAGGCCGAGTTCCCAAACTGGCAAACCGATGTCCGCAACATCCTCACCCTGTTCCTCCACCGGAGCGGCGTCTCGCCCGAATCCAGGGGCGATGTCTACAGCGGCGCCTGGGCTTTTCCCGAGTCGAGTACCTGTTGCGGACGATCGCTCTGGTACAGCCCATTCCTGCTCGCTCCCGTTCTGGCCGAGTATGCCTGTCACACCCAGAACGACTGGGCCCGCGAACTGGCTTACCGGATGATGGTTCTCCAGACCTACGATGCCCAGGAAACCGGTGTGACCGAGGACAACATCGACGGCGGGGTGATCGTGAACGGTACCTGGCTGAACATCGCTCATCCATTCCCATTGCGCTGGATGCTGGCCGCCCTGGCCTGGCTGCCTGAAGAACTCGGGGCCAACCGCGAAAACCACATGGTCCGCGCCACCTCCGTGGTCAATTCGATCGTGTACGGCAAGGACCGCATCCGCTACTCGACCTTCGACGCTCCCGCCGGAACGACTGCGGTGCTACGGCTCGCGTTCAGCCCCGCGGAAGTCACCGCCGACGGCGTCGCCCTGCGCGCCCGGGCCGACTTGTCTGAAAACGGGTACCACGTGAAACCTCTTCCGAACGGGGACGCCATCGTCTCAATCCGGCACGACGGCACCCGCGATGTCGTGATCACGGGCCCAGACCCGCAGGAGGCCCAGGACGACCCGGCGCTGACATACGAAGGCGATTGGAGTGTCGAGTCCGACGAGGCTGCGTTCGGGGCCGCGCTGCATGTCACCAGCGCCTCTGACGCCGCGGTGACCGCGCGATTCCGCGGCAACCAGGTCCGCCTGATCGGAAGCGTGGGGCCGGAAGGCGGTTTGGCCGACGTTTTCCTCGATGGCGTCAAACAAGGTGTGCCCGTCGATTGCTGGAACCCGGACGCCCGTGCCCAGCAAGTGCTCTATCACCGCAACGGTCTGGACCAGGGCGTGCACACGCTGAAGATCCTCGCTCGTGGCGCCAGAAGCCCGTACGCCACCGGGTGTCGGCTGCGTGTGGATGCGGTGTTGTCGTCGTCGGCCACCGGGGCCTGCCACTATCCTGTCGGCTCAGGCCCCATCGGATATCAGCGCATGATTTTCGGTTACCCGCATCGCTCGGACTACCGGGACGCTCGGGGTGAGACGTGGCGTCCAGCGACCGAGTGGATCGCGCGGCTCGGTGCGGGGGTCGACTCCGTGGCCGCCTCTTGGTGGACCGACCCGGTGCCCGAAACGATCGAAGGAACGGTCGATGCCGAGTTGTACCGGTACGGCGTTCATGCGCGCGATTTCTGGGTCAACCTGACGGTGGGTCCGGGCCGCTACCACGCGCGCCTCAAATTCGCGGCCACCCGCGGGCTTGACTCGCGCAGGAGTCCTTTCGACATCTGGATCAATGGCGAGCGTGTGGTGCGGGCACTCGATGTCGCGGCTGCGGCGGGCGGACCCAACCGCGCCGTAGACCTTGTTTTCGACGATCTTTCGCCCCGGCAGGGGATTCTGGAATTCCGGTTCACAGGCGCGCCCACGACCGACGGGGCGCGCGTCATCCGTGGCGAGGCCTTTCTCCAGGCACTCGAAATTGGGCCGGGCAGCGGAGGTTCCGGCGCGCGCCCGATCAGCGCGCCTGCGCCCGATCCGGATGGCAACCTGCTGTTGAATCCCGGGTTCGAGGAGACCAGACAGGGAAGAACTGGCGGCCCCGGCGCGACGGGTGTTCTGGCGGAATGGCACTATCAGTTCGCTGGCGCCACCCCAAGCTACGTCTGGCAGGAAATGGAATACCAGCAGCATCCGGACTGGGGCTTGCCCGAATTCCACACCGGACAGGGCGCTCTGCGCACGCATACGGACAAGGCTGGCTTGATCCGCGTGCACCAGGATGTCGAGACGGCTCCCGACACCGAGTACGCCGCATCCGTCTGGGTTCGCGCCGCCGATTTGCGCGGGAAGGGCTTCGGCGTCGCGCCCGAGGACTCCGCGGGACTTGTGCTGATCGAGTTGGACCTCGAGGGGAAGGTGCTGCGAGAGCATTCCAAGGTCGAACTGAAGCAGGCCGGTCCGTATGCGCGATTGTCCCGGACGATCAGCACATTGCCCGACACCGCACAGATTCGGTTCCAGCTCGAAACCCTCATCCATTGTCCGTACCAGGACGGCCACGTGACGTACGACGATTGCTCGCTGAGCCGAGTGCGGCGGTGACACTTTGGCGGAGGAGCGAGGATCGGAGGGACGAGCTTGCGGGCGACGAGGACCTGTCTGCCAGCAGGCAGGCGTTGCCGCTCCACGGCTCTGCTCGTACAGACGAAGGTGTAGGAGTGGGGACGTCCTCGTCCCCGACGATGGCAGTCGCAGAATGTGTTCGCGGGCGACGAGGACGTCGCCCCTCCTGCGACGATGTTCGCGCA
>DAOOQY010000482.1:0-4272 GCA_035389025.1 Verrucomicrobiota bacterium | reverse complement strand
CGGGCCTCGCATCTGGCCCGGTAGCGCTCCCGCCAAAACCGGAATTAATTTTTGCACAGACCCTTAAGATCGTGTTTAACGTGCTGCCCCTTCACAACAAGGCCGAGCCCCTGCAAGACCCGTTTGTCGGCAAAATGTTAACTTAAGGGCTGACCCTGTTCGTCGGCAGCCGCACAACGAACTCGCTTCCGTCCCCTGCCCGGCTCGAGACCGCGATGCTCCCCCCATGCGCCTCCACGATCGCCCGCGAAATGGCCAGGCCCAATCCCGTCCCTCCGGACGCGTGTGTCCGCGCGCTGTCGCCTCGGTAAAAACGGTCGAAAATGTGTTGAACATCGGCCTCGGCAATGCCGATGCCCGTGTCAGCCACGGACAGGAACGCCGCACCGTTATCCGCGCCGCTGCGAACCCGGATGGCGCCATGTTGGCGGTTGAACCGGATGGCATTGCTCAGGAGGTTCATGGCCACCTGGCCGATGCGCTCGGGATCGGCGTTGGCCTCCGCGCGCGTCAGGTTGCATTCGATGGCGATGCCACGTTCGCTGGCCAGAGGCCGCACGCGTTCGACGGCCGTTCGAGCCGTTTCCGCAAGGTCGCAGAGATGGCACTCGAATACTTCCTGCCCGGCATCGAGCCGCGCCAACTGTAGAAGTTGCTCGGTCAGGCGCCGCATGCGTTGGGCGGTCTCGAGACACGTATCGAGCGTCGCTTGGTATTCGCCCGCTTCGCGCGGGCGGGCCAGCGTCGCCTGTGCCTCGGCGATGAGAACGGCAATCGGGGTGCGCAGCTCGTGCGAGGCATCGGCAACGAATTGCTGCTGGGTCGCGAAGGACGCTTCAAGCCGGGCGAACGTCGAGTTCAGCACCGTCGCCAGGCGCCCGAGTTCACTGTCCGTCTCGGCGATGTCGATGCGCTCGGCCAGGTTGCCGGCCGAGATGCGGCTGGCTGCGGCACCGATCACCTCGACCGGACGGAGCGCGCGGCCGGCCAGCAGCCACCCGCCCCACAAGCCCAGCATCAAGACTCCCCCTCCCGCCAGAACCAGCAACCCAGCCAGCCGCTGAATCGCATCGAGATCGGCCCGAATCGATCGGCCCGAAAGGACACACTCGCCCAACTCCGTGAAATGGTAGGCCTCGCGACGCACGCCGCGCGTGCGCGTCCGAATCCGCACGTCGCCATCCGCTCGATCGGGCAACGCCAACTCGGGAGGCGCATTGGTCGATCGAGTCAGCAAGACGCCGCTTCGCGACCAGATCGCATAGTAGAAATCGTCCGGCTCGACCGAACTGAACAGGCTCGAGGACTCGGCAGACAACTGCACATCGCGCGGCTCGAACGGATTCTCCGGCGGCAGATGCGGCCCCCGATCCTCTTGCGGCCGCCGCGGAGGCGGCCCAAACCCTTGTCCGAATTCCATGCGCCGTCCCGGGTCGAATCCCGGCTCAGCCTCGAGCGGAGGCGGCCCGGGGGGCGGACGCAATGGGAATGAACTCCGCACATCCTCGCTCAGAACCGCCACCCGCCGCCCGAGGTCCTCGTCGATCTGGCCGAACCGCTGGCTTCGATGGAGCTTGTAGGCCGTGGCGCCGAACCCGGTCAGAATGCACACCAGCAGGAATGCCTGCCACAACTGCATCCGCCAACGTATGGACTTCACCAGCATGACGCCTCGTCAGGTTTCGATGCAGTAGCCGTGGCCGCGGCGCGTCACGATCAAGTCCGCTCCGAGCTTCTTGCGGATGCCGAACACATGAACGTCGACCAGGTTGGACAGGGTGTCATCGCTCTCGTCCATCAGATGCTCGTAGAGCGCCGTGCGGGTCACCACCTCGCCGCGGTGATAGGCCAGATACTCGAGGATGGCATACTCGCGGGCTGTCAGCCACACCGGCTGCCCCGCCCGCGTCACGGTGCGCGATCTGACATCGATGACGATGTCGCGAATCTCGAGGCGCGGCCACGGTTTGCCTGCCCCCCGGCGGATCAACGCCCGCACCCGCGCGAGCAACTCGCTCAGGTCAAACGGCTTCACCAGATAGTCGTCCGCCCCCGTGTCCAGCCCGCGCACCCGGTCGCGAGGCGCATCCCGCGCCGTCAGCATCAGCACCGGCGTCGGCTTGCGCCGCCGCAACCTCTCCAAGAGCTGCCACCCGTCCATCCCCGGCAGCATCACATCGAGCACAATCGCGTCGTAATCGTAGCTCTCTGCCTTGAACAAACCATCGTCTCCCGCAGCCGCGGTATCCACTGCGTAGCCCTCCTCGCGCAGCGCCTTCGCCAGGCTGCGCAGCAGATGAGGCTCGTCTTCGACCACAAGGATTCGCATGCTCGATCAACGGATTCCCCGGAACGCAGCAAAAGCGCACTTGTGCGTCCGTTCCGTTCCATCCAAGGGTATTCTGCCAGAAACCAGATTAAGTTGCGATTAAGAATCCTCTTAATCGGGGCTTAATGCTCTCTTTCGTAGAGTCGCGGCGCATTTGTGAAACGGAACGTGTTCCATATCGAATTGCTCCTGGTGACCGCGACCTCTGTTCTTGGCTTGTTCCTTGTGGTCAGGACGCCAACCAGTTCGTCTCCCACCAACCGTCTCTCGGCGGGCACACGAGCCGACATGCCGCCATTCGCTGGCGGCCCCGGCGGCCCGGAGTTCGAACCGTTCGGATTCGGCGGGCCAGGCGAACCTGGTTTTGGCGGACCCGGTCCTGGCGGGCCATGGTGGGACGGACCCGGCGGCCCGGGTGGCCCGGGGCCGGGCGGGTTTCCTCAGGATCAATTCATGGGCGGTGGGCCCATGCCCGGTGGGCCGATGGGTGGAGGGCCGATGCCCGGTGGACCGATGCCCGGCGGGCCTCCTGGCGCACCCGGACGCTCCGCATCCCGAGCAGCCAGCCTGGTCAAGGAATTCGACCTGAATGCCGATGGATGGCTCAATCTCGATGAGCGAAAAGCTGCCCGAAAGTCTCTCTCACAACAACGCGGCAACCAGCGCTTCGGCGGTCCAGGAGGTCGTGGCGGGCGTCGCGGCGGCTTCAGCGCCTCCGACACGAACCAGACGTCCGCTCCGACCGCCCTTCGGCTCGCCCCATCCGATGTGCAGTCGTTTCCGGATGCGCCTCTTTACGACCTGAATGTGTTTCGGACGCTCTTTCTCGAGTTCGAGGCCGCGGATTGGGAGAAGGAACTCGAAGAATTCCATGACGTCGGCGTCGATGTTCCGGCAAAGCTCACAGTCGACGGACGTTCCTATCCCGAGGTGGGCGTCCGTTTTCGTGGAATGTCTTCCTATTCGATGGTCGGGTCCGGCCAGAAACGGTCGTTGAACCTCGCCATGGACTATGTCCACCCCCAACAACGTCTCTACGGCTGCCGCACGCTGAACCTGCTCAATTCGCACGAGGACCCGACTTTCCTGCGAACGGTCCTGTTCTGCCACATCGCCCGGCATTACATCCCCTGCGCCCAGGCCAACCTCGTCCGCCTCGTCATCAACGGCGAGGACTGGGGCGTCTACGTCAATTACCAGCAGTTCAACCAGGACTTCGTTCAGGAGTGGTTCCACACCTCGAAAGGCGCCCGCTGGAACGTGCCGGGCGGTCCCGGGGGAAACGCCAACCTCACTTATCTCGGCGATGACGTTTCGCCCTACCAGCGCATGTACGAGATCAAGACGAGGAACGACCCCAAATCATGGGTGGGTCTGATCCTTCTCTGCCAGACCCTGGATCAATCAACTCCGGACCGGCTGCCCACCGCCCTCGAGCCGTTGCTCGATATCGAGGGGGCGCTCAAGTTCCTCGCGCTCGACATCGTGTTTGCCAACAACGACGGTTATTGGGTTCGCAGCAGTGACTACAATCTCTACCAGGACCCCGAAGGCCAATTCCACATCCTCCCCTATGACGTCAACGAGACGTTCAGCATGGGCGGCGGACCCGGCGGACCTGGCGGACCTGGCGGGCCCGGCGGGCCCGGCGGGCCCGGCGGAATGCGACGGCCGGGACGATCCGGCGGCCCATTCGGCTTCGCCGCGCCCGGTGGACCGGAAGGCCAGGGCGGACTTCGCAAGCCCGACAGTCGCGGGCTTGCCGACAGCACGGATCGACCCCGTGAGTCCGGCGATTCCAACGGACCCGAAGGCCAGGGCGGCATGGGCGGAATGCGCCGGCCAGGCGGTCGTGGCGGATTTGGGCCCGGCATGGGATTTGGGGGGGGATTCGGGCCGGGCGGACCGCAGGGTGGCGGTGTGGAGCTCGACCCACTGGTCAT
>DAOOQY010000481.1:0-4275 GCA_035389025.1 Verrucomicrobiota bacterium | reverse complement strand
AGGCGTCATAGCGATTGTGGTGGTGAAGTCCCAGCGACGGGTGCAGGCCCGCTCCGCAGATTGCGCGCGCGGCCATGGCCCGCAGTACCGCGTACCCGTAGTTCAGCAACCGGTTCTGGTCCGCCCGGTTCCTGTCCCGGTGAAACGACGTCCCAAACAAAGCCGGCCAGTACCGCCGCGCTGCCTGCCCTTCGATGTTTGATGTGTCCCCGGAGCGCACGTCTCGCGCAAGTCGAAACAGCCCGAAATCCTCTCCCCGCACCCGCCGTAGACAAGCCCCTTGAGCCTGTACCTTCGACCTGACGATCTGCTGCCATAATCGCTTCTTCAGCGTTGGCGGTGCTTCGGCCTGTGCCGTAAGCCGCTCCCCCTGCGTGGTATGCCCCAGCAGCGAGACGAGCATTCCTATCGGCAGGTGCTTCTCGTCGCACACCACGAGCGCACCTCCCGCCTCACAGATCCCCGCCAGCACCCCCTGCGTATAGGATACCGCGGGATTGGAGACAACCAGCGCCGATACATCATTGAGCGGGGTCGTCTGCTCCGAACCGTCTACGCCAATGACGAGTTGTCGATGTCGAATGCTGAGGCGGGCCGGTTGCTCCGAAATATCAAGAAATCTCTCGCCCATGCTCTTGTCATGTTATCGACAGAGGCACAAGCCCCCTTGACCTCTGCCGGCCCCGTCAGTCGGCCGCTCGCCGCACCTCCCCCAGAGGCGTCACCACGACTTTGCGGCAGTTGCGCCTCCTCAAGCTGTCCGGGACAGCTGTCATTCCGGACTTTGGAATCTCCTTCAGCCTCCGAGCATCGTGGATCGGTACGAACCGAATCTGCTTGGATTGAGGGACAGTGCGGACCACGTAGAGCGCTCTGCCCGTTCCCTCGCGATCCAGTTCGATCACGTCCCCGCAGGACAACGAGAAGAGAAACCGACCCCCGTTGCAGTCATCCCGCCTCACGACCGGCTCCCCACGCCGCAACCGCTGCGTCGCCTCGAAAAGACTCACCACCTTTCCCTCCCATCGCACAGCCCCGCCCCCTTCCGCACACACTTCAAACAGAGTGATGTGGTGATTCGCATCCGAGGTCACATGCCGCCGGCGATGGGCGGACCCGACGGGGAATGTCACCAGGTTTTTGGCCAGGCGCACTCGCCGGATGGGAATCCGTATTCCTCCTCCCCCTGAGAGATACGGCTTCTCCACGTCCGCCGCGAACGCCTTCTTGACGTCTCCGCCGGCTTCCTCCACCCGCCGCCGAACCGCGGCTCTGACGACCGGGTCCACTATGTCATCAATATCGCCTTTGTGCAGCGCGGCCAGCGGCTTGCGGATGTGCACCACGGCCCGCCCATCCACAGTGCGGGCTCCGTAGAACGTATCCTGGTGCAACGCCCCGCGCACGCGCCTCGACAGCCGACGGGAGGGTATGACCCGGTCGATGACCGCCTTGATGTCGCCGATGAATCCCGGCCACGGTTCCTCGACATCCTTGAACAGCTTGTCGTACGCTTCAGCCCGCCGCGCCGCCGCCGTGAGGCGCATGACCGTACGGGTATCGGACAGCGCGACCGCCACCGCGTCCACGGCGTGGTGCCGGTGGTCATCGCGCGACTTCAAATCGTCGCGCGACAGCAGGCCGTTCAGCCCATGCGCGTGCCGCACCAGCGCGGTGATCATTCCTGCCGACGCCTGAATGCGCCGCTTTCCTTCGGCGTCCACCCCCTGCGTTCTCCCGCCGCCGTAGAGCATACTCAAATATCTCATGGCCAGCTTGGACGCGTAACGTGTGTCGTTGAGTTGCCGGCTGCAGAATTCATTGATGAATGCGTTGTGTTCCGCCTCTCTCATTTCAAACCGGCGCACTTTCGCCCAGCGCCCCGGCCCCTTGAATTCCCGCACCCGCCCCATGATCTCCTCCCACCTCTCTGTCCGGCCGTACGCCTCCCACGGCGTTCGGCTATGCTTCACCTTGCGATTTTCGTCCGCATGGCATAGCGTCTTGTTCATGAAGGAATCATCAAGGCACCGGCTGAAAGGAATGATGTGTTCGATATCGAACTGTGGTGACCGCCCGAGCAGATCGTGTATGCCAAAGGGCTCTGCCGTGTACGGACACCTCCAGCTGCATTCTTCGGCGAGGAGGATCTTCAGGATGTCGTCCCGGCTCGGGTTCTGAATCCCCGTTTCCTTCCTGATCCGCTCGGCCGCCCGCATTCTGGCCTGCTCGTTTTGGCGCATCTTCTTGGACAATTCCAGCCGCACCTTGGCGGTCTGTCGCAGGTCGCGGGCCAACTCGACTCTGACAAAATCGGGCTTGCCGTATCGCTGCACGACGGCATTGACGACCCGCCTCAGTTCTGTCAGCGACCGGATCACGAGCGGATTGCGAATATCGCCAAGCGCGGACAGCACGCTCGGAAGTTCATCTACCGCCTCCGTCAGACGATTCATCCGCTCGCGGTACTCCGGCACCGCCTCGATTGCGTCGTATAGCTTCGCCCCTTGTCGGAGATGCGGAAGGAGTTTGTCCAGCGCTTGTCTGGAGAAGGCGCAATGGCCGGGCTCGAGTCGAATCTCGGTCAGCCGTTTCGCTTGCTCCGGCGCAAGTCCCCACTTCCTCTGCCCTCGCCGCGCCAGCGCCCCGTCGTTCACGATCGACCGCACGTCCTCGACCACCGCCTCTCTGTCTGCCTCCGTCAAATCCCTCCATCGCTCCAGGCCGAACACACCCGCCAACTGGGCCGCCGTTCTGTTTCCCTTGATTCTCTTCTCGCCGCCGCGCTCCAGGTTGAACACCGTCCCGCGCAGCGAGGGAATGCCCCCTCTTCCACGAAAACTGCTGTATGTCGCTTCCGCCGTCGCCTCCAGCCTTTCGATGATCGCCTCCCGCTCCTCCGACGAAAGCGCCCTCACCTCCCCGGTTGATTTGTCTATCACCGCCAGATTATTCACAGTCTGAAGATACCGGAAGCGCTGCGCCGAGAGGTGCTCCCAAGAGGCCCGTCGGTACTTCGGCTCGAGTTCGCATTTCCCTACAAAGCGTTTCTGGCTTTTCAGCGGCCGCTGGTAGAAGATAATCTCGCGGATCTTCTCGCGCAGATCCGGGAGGAGCACGTCTGGAGCGAAACCGGCCTGAGTGTTCCACAGCGCGTCGAACTCCTGTTCATACATGTGGCGCCCGGTGTACCGGTCCCGAATGCGTGTGCCGCCTCCCTCGATTGAGGCGAAATACTCGCCGATAGTCCGCGCTCCCACCGAAGCCATCTCGCGCTCGAGGTCCAGGATTCCCTGTCTGACTTTGCCCGCCTCATCCTCGTCCTTGGGCGCCGAACGCCGGTTGCTGAGAAAGCCGCGTCGTTGCGCCAGGTGATAAAGCGCCCGTCCGAATTCGTAGGGCTCCAACCGCTCGGAAATCCCCCGACGCCGCAGCTGATACGGCGATTCCATGGAACAATCCAACCGCTTAAAGAACTCGTGTCGCGCCGCGCTGTCCCGAATGTCCGCCAGCGGTAACAGACCAACTGTCTGTAGGAAGTTCGCCAGCCGACTCGTGCGTCGTGCCTGCCGCTCGAGCCGCCGGCGTATCGACCGCGCCTCCCTGCGCTGCATGTTTCGCGACTTTCCACGGGCGTCTGTTTCCAGCTCGTCCAACCCAGCCTCGAAGACTCGCACGCCCGCCGCGACTACTCCCGTCGGCATGCCGCCCTCGTGACTCAGAACCGCCCACCCAACAGAATTCGTGCCGATATCCAAACCGAGTATGGTGCGACTTTCTTTGCTCACAGCCAATCCTCCCAGTCATTTTGCGCTTGACAAAGCCGCTTTCCAGCCCCAAAATACGAATGAATGTACTTAAGCGGCGGTTGTCTGTCAACTTCCAGTAAGAGACAACTGTCTCGAAGGATATGCCCTACGGGGTATCGACGCCGGTCCAGACCGGCGTCACTTTTTTCCCCCTACCGCTTCCCCAGCATCGCCGCCACCCGCGCCACCAGCCGCCGCGCCACCTCCCCTTTCGCCAAGAGCGGCCACTCCTCCGCCTCCCCGTCCCGCCCGATCACCTGCACCCGATTGGTGTCGGTCAGGAAGCCCGAGTCCGCCGACGGCTCGTTCAGGACAATCAGATCGAGTTTCTTCTCCCGAAGTTTCCGCCGCGCGTTGGCCACCCCGTCGGTCGTCTCCAGCGCAAACCCGACCACAATCTGCCCGGCCCGCTTGCCCGCCGCGACATCCTTGAGGATATCCCCCGTCGCTTCAAGCTCAAGCCGCA
>DAOOQY010000480.1:0-4281 GCA_035389025.1 Verrucomicrobiota bacterium | reverse complement strand
AAGTGGTCAACTTCCCGTGAGCAGACCCGGTAAACTCCCCGTGAGCGCCAACGTCGACTCGTTGCTCTCGAACGCCAGCCGAGGTGTCAAGTGGGTCAACAACTGATCGGCACGGCGTCGCCGTGCGGCCGATCGGCGCGCTTGACACGCATAGCGAATTGGCTAACTATCTATGCACTATGGCCGCCGACGCCAGAGCGCTCGCTCGCTACAAAGCCCAGGCCCAAGTGTTGAAGGCCCTCGCCCATCCCTCGCGCCTCCTCATGGTCGAGGAACTCTCGAGGGGCGAACGCTGCGTCTGTGAACTGGCCGCCCTCGTCGGCGCTCAGATGGCGACCGTGTCACGTCACCTCTCCCAGCTCAAGAGTGCCGGCATCGTCGAGGACGACAAACGCGGGGTGCAGGTCTTCTACCGGTTGCGGACGCCCTGCGTGATGAAGTTCTTCGCTTGCGTTGGCGACGTGCATCGGGAGGCGGCCAAGCGACACCTGGAACTGACCGGTTAGGCGGCCTCTTTTTTTGGCGCATGATTGTCGGTTTAGCCGAATGAACAAACACCCAAATACGTCCCTCGCCGCCGGAGGTTGCCTGTGAGTGCGGGCCTGGCCATCAAACGCCTCGCTGTCTCGGGTCGCGAGTTGAGAACCTTCGCCTGGATGGCGGGCGTGTTCCTCGTCGCCTACTTCCTTCCCCTGTCCAATTCCAAGGTCACGGCGGCGATCCAGGAGGCGTTCAAGCTGCTGCAATGGTATGCGCGCAACCACACGCTCGCCTGCGTGGTGCCCGCGCTGTTCATCGCCGGAGCGGTCATCACGTTCCTCTCCCAGGCCTCGGTCATGCGCTATTTGGGGCCAAACGCGAACAAGCCGCTGGCTTACAGCGTGGCGTCCGTGTCGGGCGGCATCCTGGCGGTCTGCTCGTGCAGCGTGCTGCCGGTGTTCGCGGGCATCTACCGGCTGGGGGCGGGCCTGGGTCCGGCCAGCGCATTCCTCTATTCCGGACCGGCCATCAACATTCTCGCCATTTTTCTCACGGCGCGGGTGCTGGGCTTCTCGATTGGTCTTTGGCGGGCAATTGGAGCGATTGCGTTCGCCTTCATCATCGGTCTGTTCATGGCCGTGATCTTCCGGCATGAGGAGCGCGAGCGCATCGCGGCGCAGGCGGTGCTGCCAGAGCCGGAGGCGCCGAAGCGCCCGCTGTGGAAGACCTCGATCTTCTTCGCCTGTCTCGTGGCCTTCTTGGTCTTCAGTGACTGGTATAACCCGGGGGATGTGATTGTGCGCCCCGTCGCTGGCGGTTCGTTCGCGGCGGTGTCCCTTCAAGAAACACACGATGAGGTGATGTTTCAACTCGAGGAGGACTGGGCCGGGCATCGCAGCGGCGACAAGGTCACGCTGGCCAAACTCGACCTCGCGGGGGTGGACGAGGCCAAGACGTGGGTGATTGCCGTCCACCACGCGCGCTGGTATCTGGCTGGCGTGATGGGCTTGGCGGTGCTGCTGATGACCTGGCGTTGGATGGACCGCGAGGAGGTTGGCCAATGGATGCACAACACCTGGGACTTCGCCAAATTGCTGGTGCCGCTGCTGTTTGGTGGCGTGTTTGTGGTTGGCTTCATTGGCGCGCTGATCCCGGACACCTACGTCGCCTCGCTCGTGGGCGACAATTCGGTCAAGTCCAACCTTGTTGCCAGTGTCATTGGCGCGTTCTGGTATTTCGCCACCTTGACAGAAATCCCGATCTGCGAGGCGCTGGGGAAGCTGGGCATGGCGCCGGGCCCGATGCTGGCGCTGTTGCTGGCTGGGCCGGCGGTTTCGCTGCCGAACATGCTTGTGCTCCGGAGCGTGATGGGCACGAAGAAAATGCTCGTGTTCACCGGGTTGGTCATCGTGATGGCTGCGGTGACGGGCTTGGTTTACGGGGTGTTGCGGGCGTGAAACGTGAGAGGTGCGGCGTGGAGCGCGAGATTCGAGCAGTCAAACTCAGGCGAGCGAAAGGAACAGAGTATGAACATTCTTATTATCGGACCCGGTTGCTCGAAGTGTAAGACCCTGGCGCAATTCACCGAACAGGCCGTCAAGGAACTCGGTGTCACCGCCGAGATCAACAAGGTCACAGACCTCAAGCAGATCATGGCGCTTGGCGTGATGATGACGCCGGCACTAGCCGTCGACGGCAAAGTCAAACTGGCGGGCCGCGTGCCGTCGGTCGAGGAAATCAAGAAGCTGCTCGAACCGGAGGCGTATTTCTCGGCCGTGAGGGTCGAGGCGCTTGAGGAGTTGAAGAAGCTGTGAACACCGACGAGACGAAGGTGGTCGTGGTGCCGTGCAGCGGCATCGGGAAACCGTTCGGCACCGTGAGCCGCGAGGCGGTGCTGCGAGAGTACGCTGCCTACTGCCAAAGGGAGACGAAACCATGAGCCGCACGGCGACCTACCACACGACAGTCCGTTGGACTGGGGAACACTGGGGCCATCTGAGCATGGGGAACGGTCCGGAGATGAAGTTCTCCGCTCCGCCGGACGCGCACGGACACGCCGGGGTGTTGACGCCGGAGGACGCTTTTGTGGCGGCGGCGAACACCTGCGTGATGATGATGTTCATTTGGGCGACGGAGCGCTTCAAACTGAAGTTGGTATCCTTTGAGTGCCGTACCGAGGGCACCAAACTCATCGAACTTGATCGCACGGAGATCTTCACCCGGCTGCATTTCCGCCCGGTGATACGCATCGCGGCGGCGGGCGAGCCACGGGCGGCCGTCGAGGCACGGACCCGGCGGGCGCTCCAGGCGGCGCAGAAGTACAGCCTGGTGGCGAATTCGGTGAAGTCGGAAATCGTCATCGAGCCGGAGATCAATATTGATGAATGAAGGGTAGAACCACTGTCGCATTCGGAACCTCGACATCTGGGTGCTGCCCAGATTGACATGAGTCATTAAAAGGAACCATGAACACAAAACGGATCGGCTTTATCGGCGGGGGGCGCATCACGCGCATCTTTCTGGACGGCTGGAACAGGGCGAAGGCCCTGCCCACCAACATCGTGGTCAGCGACTGCAACGCGGATACGCTCGCGAGACTCAAAGCCCGGTTTCCCGCCATCAACACCGTCCCAGGGAGTGGCGCGGCAGCTTCGCAGGACCTCGTGTTCCTGGCGGTGCATCCGCCGGTGATGGCTGAGGTGGCATCGGCGATAAAGGGCAGCCTGAAGCCTGGGGCCCTGGCCGTGTCGCTGGCCCCCAAGTTCACGATTGCCAAACTTACCGAGCTGCTCGGCGGTTTCGCCCGTCTGGCGCGGGTCATTCCGAACGCGCCGTCGGTGGTGAACTTCGGCTATAACCCGGTGACCTTCGGCCCGGCCCTGACCGACGCGGACAAGGCGGAACTCACCGGCTTGCTAACGCCACTGGGCGAGTGCCCGGAGGTCGTCGAGGAGAAACTGGAGGCCTACGCGCTGCTCACCGGCATGGGGCCGACCTATCTGTGGTTCCAACTGCAAGCCCTGCGCGAGGTTGCGACGGGCCTCGGTCTGAGCGATGCGGAGATTACCCCGGCCCTGAAACGCATGGTCTGCGGCTCTGCGCGGACGTTGCTGGAATCCGGCCTGACGCCCGCCGAGGTGATGGACCTGATTCCCGTCAAGCCGCTGGCGGAAATGGAGCCGCAAGTCGCCGAGATGTATCGGACGCGCCTCCCTAGCCTCCACCAGAAAATCAAGCCGTGAACGAACCGTCAAAGAAGATTTGACCAAACGCAGAAACGCAAAACCATGAGAACACCCCTGAAAATCCTTATCGTCGCGGCGCTCGCCGTAGTCGTGGTTGGAGCCGTGGCCCTTAAGAAGGGTAAAGCGCCGGCAGAATCTGATGCGGCGCCGCTGGCGGCTGCCGCCAGCGGACTAACGGAAGGACCGGCAGCCAAGCCGACTCCGACTGCTGACACGAGCAAGACAGGCCCCATCTCGACGGCGACGTTGCCGCGGATGGTGGACCTTGGCGCAGGCAAGTGCATTCCCTGTAAAATGATGAAACCGATTCTGGATGAGTTGAAGCGGGACTACGCGGATCGCTTCGTCACGGAGTTCATTGATGTGTGGGAGAATCCCGACGCCGCGAAGAAATACGGCATTGAGCTGATCCCCACGCAGATCTTCTTCGACGCCTCCGGGAAAGAGGTGTTCCGGCATGAAGGTTTCTTCGGCAAAGAAGACATTCTGGCCAAGTGGAAGGAAATGGGCGTGGACGTCACGGGTGGCAACGCAACCGCCGGGATCGTGCGCGAGA
>DAOOQY010000479.1:0-4281 GCA_035389025.1 Verrucomicrobiota bacterium | reverse complement strand
GCTACGAGGTGCAGGTGCTCGACAGCTACGGGCTCGAAGGCGAAGACAACGAGTGCGGCGGCATTTACCAAATCGCCCGCCCCATCCTCAACATGTGCGCCCCGCCGCTCCAGTGGCAGACCTACGACATCACCTACACCACGCCGAAACTCGATGCCGCCGGCAAAAAGACGGCCAACGCGCGCGCCACGATCCTCCTCAACGGCGTGGTCATCCACGACAACCTCGAACTGCCGCGCATCACCGGCGGCGCCGTGGATGACAAGGAAGGCCAGCCCGCAGGCATTCTCCTGCAGGACCACACCAACCCCGTCCGCTACCGCAATATCTGGATCGAGAAGCTGGATTGAAGCGGCCCGCCCGTTCCCGAAGGCGGATAACGGGCCGACTCAGTTCGCCACAGCCCGGTAGAACAGGGGCAGGCTCTTGCCGGCCTGCGCGTCCTCGAACACCCCCGTCCCGGCGGCGTTCATGGTGACGGTCCCAACCTGCGTCCAGGCGGTCGTTGCGACTGCGCCCGTGCGCTGGATGGTGTAGGTGCGCAGCGGCGTCCCCGCCACCGTCATCTCCGGGTTGCCGTTGGGCAGCATGCGGCACCCGGTGAAGGTTGCCGCCGCGCCCGTGCCGCCCGTGCCCGTCTTGACGGTGAAGGTGGTCTGGCGCCCGATGTGGCCGACGCCCGACATCTCGGGCACCGCGTTGGTCGAGAAGTAGAACATCCGGCTGAACATGAGCGTGGCTTCGTACGTTCGGTTGTCTTGCAGCGTGTTGGCCGGAAGGACAATCGACGTCGCGGAAACAGGAAGCTCCCTGGGCACGCAGAAATCGGGCGCCTGAAAGACCACGCCGCCCATGCTCCTGTCGACGATAATCAGCGAAAGATGGTCATTGGCGCCGGCGCCGGTGAAGGCATTCCAGCGCAGGGTGAAATCCTGGGCGTGGTTGACCGACTGGGCCTGGTCGTAGTTGACGGTCTTCGGCACCGGCACGGTCGCCGTCGGCATGGTCATCGCAATCGCACGCTCGGCTTGCCCGGTCTGCGTGAAACGCAGCGTGTATTTCCCCGCCGGATAAGCCGCCTCGAGCGCGGTCTCCGAGCCGAAATCCTCGATGTACATCAGAAGACCAATCATCGATTCGCCTTCGAGGTTCTTCACCGTCCCGTTGGGCAGCGTCACCGAGCCGGCGGTGATCGTCGGACCGTTGCGCGGGCTCAGAACCGTCGTGTGGAATTGGAAGGGCGTCTCGGGCGCTGGCGCCGGATCAGCCGGCGACGTCTGTTCGTACTGGGCGCTTTTCATCAGCGAATAGCCACCCCAACTCTCAGGGATGCCATCGGGCGTGCAGTCGTCGCCTCCGCCGCCTTGGGCCGTCATGAAGAAGCCCGAGTAGGTGTCCTCAGGCAGGGCCTCGCCCGTCTCGCTCTCGAATCGGACTGAGGACGATTCCGGGTTGAGCGTCCAGGCAACCACCGTGTTGGCCGGGAATCCGCCCGTATGACTGCACGTCAATGTCTGCCCATCCGCGCTCCACGAGTAGACGAACTTCGCCGGATCGACCCCGTCCCCCTGCCATTCCACCGCATCCCCAATCACCGCGATCTTCTTCATCCGCTGGTCAAAAACGAAGGTCACCGGCGTGTCCGCCGACACGCCCATCGCGCCATTACCGGGCGTCGACGCGACAAGCGCCGGCTCGGTGCCGCCGCCGCCGCCCGCGCCCGTGGTGAAGCTGCCCGTGACCCCGGCAAGAGGCACGCCGGATTCGTTTGCGATCGGCACAAGCACACCCGCGGGGTTCAGGCCCCACCGGATCAGCGTGTTCGGCGGCCAATCCGACGACGGCACGCACGTCAGCGTCAGTCCATCCTCGCTCCACAAACCGTCCACCGACGGCACAGACTCGGCCGGGCTGAGGTCGAGGTTGCCAACAAACACGCCCGGAATACTGGGGATAATGGGCACCCAAGTCTGCATCGGCTGGTCAAACACAAACACCAAAGCCGTCGTGACCGACACGTCGGTCGCCCCGTTCGCCGGTGCGACCGAGACAACCTTCGGAGTTGTCTGAGCCAGCGCCAAGTTGCATCCCAGCAGGAAGGAGAGGGCAACCAGCGCAACGGTTCGGGTGACGACCGCGGCGCCGCGAGCGCCGCAGCCAACAGAACAAGACGATCCATTCATAGAGTGTCCGTATTCTCTCGCAATTCTCCACCATTCTAAGAACCCCGCCGCGTATGGCCAGCCTCTTCTGCGGCGCTTTTGTGCTGCAAGTCTCGCCATCCAGGCTCACCATGCAGCCCATGAAGACCATTCTCCGATCGATTGCGAGCCTGGCGGCCATCCTCACCGCGGCCAACTCGACCGCCGCGGCCCCGGCATTCGAGATCGCCCAATGGATCGCCCCGCCCGTCGCCACCAACCGTCCCGCGCTGCCGGTCTTTCGCAAGGAGTTCTCGATCGCCGCCCTCCCTGACCAAGCGACGCTCCGGATCGTCGGCTTGGGCGACTACGACGCGCGCATCAACGGACAGCGCGTTGCGGAGACAGGCATCAACCAGCCCTGGTCGCAGTACGAGAAAACGGTTTATTACCGCGATTTCGACGTCACATCCCTGCTGGCGCCGGGCGCCAACTGCATCGGCGTGATGCTGGCCAATTCCTTTTGGGACAATCCCAACCCGCCTCCGGGCCGCTACAACAAGGGAGGCCCCCAGCGCGCCGCCGACGAGCCGTTCCGGCTCTGTGTGGAACTGATCCTGCGCGGCAAAGACGGCACGCTCGAACGCGTGGGATCGGATGCCGCCTGGCGGACTGCCGAGGGGCCGATCGTCTTCTCGCACATCTTCGCCGGCGAAGACTACGACGCCCGGCGCAGGCTTGCCGGTTGGGACCAGGCCGGCTTTGACGACCGCGATTGGTCCCCGGCGCGCCTGCTTTCTCCGGTTTCGGCCGCCCTGGAACGTCAATCCTGGCCCGGCTTCGGAGAACTCGACCGATTCCAACCCGTGTCGGTGAGCGAGCCGGCGCCGGGCGTTTTCCTCTATCAGTTCGCCCAGAATTGCTCAGCCCAAATGCGGTTCAGAATGACGGGCGGCAAGTCCGGCGATCGCGTGTCGTTCCGGTGCGGAGAGCACAAGAACAACCAGGACCGCCTCTTTGGCGGTTACGTCGTCGGTTGCGACGCGGTGACCGACGGCCAGCCTTTCGAACACCAGTGGATTTCCTTCTACCTCGGCATGCAGTTCGTCGAGGTCAGCGGCGCCGTGCCCGCCGGACGCCCGAACCCGGACGGGCGCCCGGTCCTCGAGTCTCTCGAACTGAGGCACGTGCGCGCGGCGCTGCCCGAGGTTGGGACGTTCCACTGTTCGAGCGAACTCTACAACCGCACACACAGGATCATCGACTGGGCCATGCGCGCAAACACGAGCCACGTGCTCACCGATTGCCCGCATCGAGAGAAGCTCGGCTGGCTCGAATGCGCCTACCTGCTCGCCCCCAGTTTCCAGTACCGCTACGATTGCCGCGACTGGATGGCCAAGCTGGCTCGGGATGTCTGCGACGCCCAGAAACCCAACGGCCAGGTCCTGACGGTGGCGCCCAGTTACCCGGGCGGCCGGTTCGGCGGCGGATTCGACTACACCCTCGAATGGGGCGCGGCGGTTGTGATGCTTCCATGGCACCACTACCAAGCCTACGGCGACCCGCACATCCTCCGCGACAACTTCGATGCGATGAAACGGTTCACCGACTTCGTCGCCACCACGGCCAAGGACGGCATCGCGGCGGGCGGCCTGGGCGATTGGTACGACTATGGCCACGGACAGCCGCCGGGCGAATCGCGGTTCACCCCCACTGACCTCTCAGCCACCGCAACCTGGGCACTCTGCGCGCTCACCGTCTCGCGCGCCGCGGAAGCGCTCGGTCGCGCCACGGAAGCGGCCGCTTACCTCGAGCGGCATGCCCGCATCGCGGCCGATTTCCAGCGGCGCTTCCGCGATCCGGCCACGGGCAAACTGCGCCACACCGGCAGCCCGCAATGCGCCAATGCGATGGCCCTCTGCGCCGAGATCGTCCCGCCAAACGACCGCGCCGCCCTGGTCGACGAGATCATCGCGGACTTGCGCCAGCGGGATTGGCAGCAGACGCCCGGCGATGTCGGCCATGTCTATTTCATCCGCGCACTCGCCCAGGCCGGGCGCTCGGACATTCTCCACCGCGTCTACAGCCGACAGGACAAGGGCAGCTACGGCGGCATCCTGGCCAAAGGCCTCACTGCCCT
>DAOOQY010000478.1:0-4283 GCA_035389025.1 Verrucomicrobiota bacterium | reverse complement strand
AGCGGGTAAATGCGCGCCGCCGGATCGATCGCCCCTCCCTGCATTGTCAGGGGGTCATCGGGGAAGAAGCCCGTGCCGCCCACCGCCGGGGCGCGGTTGGCTACGACCCAATCAGTCCGCGTGTCAAAGTCATAGTAGGCGGTCATTTCGCTCTTGTAGGACTCGCCGCCCGGCAGACCGATTCGGGCAGCGAGCGTCTGGCTTTGGTCCCCGGCTGTGAACAGGCCGTCGATCTCATCGGCCGAAAGCGCCCGCTGCCAGAGGGCCACCTCGTCGATCTGCCCCTTAAACCAGCGTCCATTGGCGCTCCGGTACGTGCCGACGCGGAATCCGCTCCAGCTCGTGTTGAACGCGCCTGCCACGGGGATTTGATGCGTCAGGGAGCCGTCCAAATAGCCCTCGATCGCGGCGGCGGCAGACCGGTACACGATGGCGATGTGATGCCATCGGTCCACCTCCGCGTTGGGCACCTGAAAATCCCGGTACGGATCAGTCCCGCTCGCGTAATCGCTGTAGATTTGGAAGTTGCTGTTGCCGCTTATGCCCGCGCGCAATCCGAACGAGATGGGATACGCCGAGCCGGCCGTCTCAAACACAAAAGCCCGCGTCGTGCCGCTCAACCCCACGCCGCCCGTGTCCGGCTTGAACCAGGCGGATACCGTCCAGTCCCAGTCGATGAGCACCGGGCTGCCGAGGATGTCGCCGAAATCCCCGGTCCCGTCGCAGTCCAGTGCACCCGCGCCTGCGCGTACCTTGCCCGGATCTGTCGTAAAGGGCGGCATCAGGGCGGACGGATCCCCCTCGGCGCCGTTCAGAAACGCCTCGTCGCGCGCAAAGCCAGCGTAACCCGCCGCGCGCGCCTCGTTGCCAACCACGCCGTCCACATGCGTCTCGAACGCGTAGTGCGCAGTCACGTCGTTCAGCAAGCCCCCCAGCGGCAAGGCCGACAGCACCGTCACCACGGCCACGGGCGAAGACACAGTCCCGCTGGGACTGCCGACCACCACGTCGTAAGCGCCGGCCTGCGCGACCGTGACGGCGCCCAGGGCAAAGACCGCGTTGGTCGCGTCGGCGATGGGCACACCGTCGGCGCGCCACTGGTAGCTGAGCGGTTGCAGCCCCGCGGCGCGAACGCCCAGTGTCACGTCGTCGCCGACGGCCACGGTGGTGCCGGACGACATCCAGAGAATCACCGGCGCCGGTCCGGTGACGAAGGTCCATGCGCGGATGGTTTCGTGGGGCGCGGGCGCCTGATCCAGGTAGCGCACCCGGGCGGTGTTGGTGCTGGCGGGGATCAGCGGGCTGGTCGGCGCGCCGGCGATGAGAACCGTCTGGTTGGACCGTGTGGCTTGGGCCGCCAATGTCAGACCGTTCAGGGTCAATTGCACGCTGGCCAGATCGACCGTGTTCGAGCTGAGGGCTTCATCGATCAGCACCTCGATCGTTGGGGTGGCGCCCACGCCGGTCGCCCCCTCGGTCGGTGCCACCCGCGCGATCGGCGGAGTCGCAAACAGGTACTTCGGAAAATTGACACCCGCCGTGTACAGCCGGAAGACCTCGTTCGAGCCCAAGGCCCGCTCGAAGATCGCAATCTCGTCCAGCGCGCCGCGAAACGGCTGGAAGCCCGACGCCCGGAGATCCGAGCCCACATGCGGCGTCTCGGCGGGCAGAACCGAGGGACCGGCGTTGGTCAGGACCGCGCCCAGACGTCCGTTGCGGTAGTAATGGAAGCCATGAACCGGGTCCCGCACGAAGGCCAGGTGTTCCCATTGGCCGGTGCGCAGATCGTCGTTCACGATCCAGTCCACCAATGCCCCGGACGAGTAACCCCAGTAAACCCGCGGACGCCCGCTCGTGTGGATTTCCCAGTTGATTGCGTTTGCAACCGGGTAGGTGCCCACGATCACGCCCACACGGTCGCCGGCGGGGTAATCCGATGCCACCTTCACCCACGCAGCAAACGTGTTGGGCGTCGCCCCGAAACCGCGCGTCAGCTCGACATAGTTCTGGGGCAGTGTTTGGTTGATGCTGAGATCAATGCCATACCCCGCTTGGCCTGCGATCTTCAGATTCCCCGCGTCCGGCTGCAGGCGGAAGATGCCGTCATTATCCGTGGGTGAACCGTCCGACACCGCGCCGCCGTCGATTGTTGCCGCTTCCTCAAAACTCAGGGAGAGCAGCCCATCAACCGTCGGATCGGGTGGCGCCAGGTGGAATGGACACATGCGGAAGGACCATTCGACGTGCTGCACGTCGCCCCCCACCACGGGGTCGGCGTAACTCACGCGCACGGTATGATGCGACTCGGGGGCGAGCACGCCTGGACTGTAGCTCACCCGCATCATGCCAGCCGACGGATACGCCAGCGCATGGCTCACGACTGTGCCGTCGACCTCCATCTGGACGGAATCGGCCGGGATCGGTTGGCCGGCGGCAAGCAAATCCGCCTCGATGAGCGTCCCGGGCAGGACAAAGGCGTCGTTCGCCGCAGGGCGCACCGCGATGACGACCGCGACGGGCACCACACTTGCCGGGATCGCATCCCCGGACGGCGCCCCCAAGGCCGCCACGTAGCCCGGGCTGAGGACGGCGTCATGGACCTGGACCGAGTTGATGTAGGCGACATCGAATCCGCCAACATTGTCGGTGAACAACAGGGCTTGAGACGTCCCCAAAGCCCAGCGCCCATCGAGGCCATCGGCCAGAGTCTCCTCGCCGACATTGACCCCATCGACATACGTGATCGCAACGGGCGGTGAAGCAGCCAGGTCCGCGGTGACGACCAGGCGATGCCAGGCGTCCGCCGTCACGATCCCGTGCGGATGGGCCAACGTGCCGAGCCCGTTGTTGGCCGCGACGTAGAATTCCCCCTCGTTGCTGTTGGACCACGGATCATCGATCTGGATGAGGCAGCGGTTCTGGCCGCTCGAGGCAGCCGGGAAATACACGTCGAACACCACCGAGTACTGGTTGACAAGCCAACCGCCGCCGTTTCCCACGGCGTTGGGGTTCATCAGATAACCCATCGCAGACGTCATCTTCGGCGTCCGCAGGACGTGCACGACCTGGCCGGCGACGTCTGGAATGCCGAACGAGGCGCTCGTGCCAAACGTGGTGCCGCTCTCCGTGGCCGCTCCGACTCCGTCGAAGTAATCGAGATCGATCCCGACACTCGAGCTCAGGCCGTTGGTGAAATCCCACTGGCCCACGACGGCGGCGTCCAAAGGCGCCAATGGCGCCACCAGGCAGCCCCAGGCCGCACACCAGACAGCAGCGGAGAGACGACTGACACGACAATGAATGATGGTTTGCATAAGCGATGTCTCGGTTGCGATTCTTGCCTTCGAGTCAAATCATAGAGCCGTTCGAGCACGCGCCCCCGCGCCGACGCGTCAGCGCGTGCGCAATGGCTGTCCAAGGTACCAGGCCTCGTCCCAATGCGTCTTGCCGCGGCGAGCCGATGTGGCATGCCCATCGGCCCACATGATGTTGCCGCGTCCGTTGTGGCGGTAGTACTCGTTCAAGCGCTCCGCCCAGGCGGTCCATTGAGACAGGAGAATCGGCGTGTCCTCAACGCCGTCCAACATGGCCTCCCATGCGTCCTGAAACAGGATCGTGACCGCCGGAGCGCGCAGGGTGCCGCTGGGGCGGGCTTGAACCGGGGCGTTCCCGCCGACGATGCCCTCGAAAAGTGCTACCTCCAGGCCGATGGCCGCCGGGTTGGGCGTCTCGTAATAGCCGTTGAATCCGTAAGTGATGCAGACGTGGCCGTCCTTGAACGGGCCGTCGTTGTGCGTCTGCGGCGTGTACTGGTCGTCGGCGCTCCTGGCCTCCGGACAGAAGAAGACTTTCGGGCTATAGCCAAGATAAGGCGCGTAAGCCACCCCCCAGTAGGCCTCGGCATGATCCGCCGCGATCAGGTTCCCCCGTTCGAGTGACACCGGACGCCCGAAATCCCCCCCATCGCGAACCCATCGCATCCAGTTCCGCCGGGGATGAGCGCGACCCTGGTGGTCATCCTGGTAGAGCACGTAAGACACCTGGATTTGCCGCATGTTGCTTTTGCACACCGCGGCACGCGCTGTCATTTTCGCGCGCGCCAGCGCCGGCAGAAGCAATCCCGACAGGATTGCGATGATGGCGATTACCACGAGCAATTCGATCAACGTGAACGCCCGCCCGGTCGGGCAGTCGAGGACACAGAACGCCTGGAGTCCACCATCGCTGCGCTCTCTCTTCAGGATCGCCGTCACTGCATCTCTCTCTTATCGTTCAGCGATACA
>DAOOQY010000477.1:0-4284 GCA_035389025.1 Verrucomicrobiota bacterium | reverse complement strand
GAGCGCGCGCGGTTCCCGGCGCCCGGGGCGATTCCCATTCCAATTCTTGCTCGTGTCGGCCGGCTGACGCTGTCGCCCGGCCAGGTTGACAAGGCGGGGCAGGCGTCATCGGGCTTCATGCTCGCGTTCCAGGCATTCCCGACAATCATATTCCTCTCGGCGCTCGTATCGCTCTTCTCTGTTCCGCCGGCATGCCAGCTCGGGCAATGCGTCGCAAACGCTGTCCCCCAGTCCCCGTAACGGTCCCGACACTCCTCCCGCCACCCTCGTGAACCGCTTCGACTACGTCGCGTGCCGGCGGCGGCGACTTGCGCTCCGCCCGCCTGGGCGGTAACAACGCGTGGTTACAGGACATGAGACGGCTGAGCTTTCTGCTGGGAATGGGGTGGGTCGGCATCGCGTGCGCTTGGGCGCAGGCGACTTTCACGCTCTCTGTGTCTCCCGCGTTGCCGTCGAATGCATACATCGTCGAAGTGGCCCAGCGCGCTGGCTTCTTCTTCGCACAAGAACCGCCGGGCCAAGCGGGCGGCAATCGCGTGCTGGTGCTCGCCGGCGAGCATCCGTTGACCGACGAGCAGCGCAAGCAGATCACGGCGTTCGTCGAGAACGGCGGAGCCCTGGTGTCGCTGGGCGGGTTGCACGGAATGCCGGAACTGTTCGGGGCGGAGTTGGCGCCGTCGGGCGGCGCAAAGGGCTTCGGCGCGAGCGCCGTCTTCCAACTGGGCGAAGGTTACCTCGATGTGCGGGGCTCGCAGCATCCGGTGTTTGCCGGGCTGAGGAGCTCGCTGCATTTCTTTGGGGGGTTGGCGGTGCGGGCGACGGAAGCCGAGGCCGCGGGCACGGTGCTGGACCGTCATGGCCGGTCGAGGCCCTTCCCGGTTCTGTTGGAGCGGCGAGTCGGGCGCGGTTTGGCGTTGCTGATCGCGCCGGACCTTCTGAACAGCATCGTTCACATCCAGCAAGGCATCGCCGTGCTGCGGGACGGCGTGCCGGCGTTCGATGGAACCATGCCCATCAACGATCGCATCCTGAAGACGGACGATGGCCAGGTGCTCGACGACGATTTCGATCGGGTGGTGCTGGCCGAAGGCGAGGCGCCGGCGTTCCTGTACCCGGTGGCCGATGAGTTGCGGCTGGTGATTCTGCGCGCGATTCAATACGCCGCGCGCGCCGTCGGCCAGCCGCTCCTCCAGATCGCGCCGTGGCCGCGCGATGTGCCGGCGGTGGGCTGCGTCAGCCACGATAGCGATGGCAACATGGAGGCGGCCGGGCGGGCCATGCTGCAAGAGGTGAAGCAGGCTGGCATCCGCACGACGTGGTGCACGCTGTTCCCCTGCGGGTACCCGCGCTCGCTCTACGACGAGATTCGCGCCACGGGCTGCGAAATCGCCCTGCACTACGACGCGATGAAAGAAGGTCCGGATCGCCAGTGGGGCTTCGACAAGCTGGTCAAACAGTTCGAGGGACTGAGAACCGAAAGCGGCGTCACGAACATCATCGCGAACAAGAACCATTACACGCGATGGGAAGGACGGCTTGATTTCTTTCGCTGGTGCGAGCAGGTCGGACTGAAAATCGACGGCACGATGGGGCCGAGCAAGCGCGGCGGCTGCGGCTTTCCGCGCGGCACGTGTCAGCCATGGCGGCCTTTGGACGACGAGGCCGCGCCGCCGCGGTTTCTCGACGTTTATGAAATCCCGCTGGTTACCCAGGACCTGGATATCCACCTGCCCGCGAAACTGGCGCCCCGGATGCTGGATCAGGCGGTGGCGCATGGCGGGGTGGCGCATTTTCTCTTTCATCCCGCGCACATCCAGAAGCCCGGCCTGGCTGACGCGCTGCAGACACTAGTGCGGGAGGGCCGTCAACGCGGCATGGAATGGTGGACTCACGCCGAAGTCTGGGAGTGGGAGACCGCGCGTCGCGGCGTGCGGCTGACGGAAGTGACCGCGGTCGGGACGACGATGCGCGTGACGGTGTCGAGCGGAGAACCGCTGAAGGATGCGACTCTGATCGTGCATGAGCCGGACGGCAAACAACGACGGCTGACCTGTGACTTGCCGAAGTCGCAAGCCGTGGAAATCGACTTGTAGAATCCTTGACCGGTGAAATGTGTTGTCGACAAGTCAAGTCTCTGCGCCGCGTTGAAGGGGTCAAGGATTCCAAGGAGCGAGGACCTCTGCGAGCTCGGTCGAGCCGCGCGGGAGGAGAACGCAGGATATAGAACCGCCTGCCTGGACACCGCGACCGGTCGAACACTTTGGACTGGCCGCGACCTCAATTGTGATCATGAAGTCGATGCCGGCCCGGCGAGTTCCCCCACTCTGATCGCGGGCAACGTCGTGGTCCACGTCGATGGCAACGCATTCGAGTTCTGGGGCTGGCGGGGGCGCGACCTGGACCGGCTCGCCCGGATTCGAGAGGAACTCGGTCTGGAGATGTGGCCGACCGTGGACCCGACGCAGGCCATCCACGAGTCGATCGCGCTGCTGGCGGAAGCCACGTCCGGGCGGAAGTCGTGTCGCCCGGAGGAATGCCGATCTCGAGAGCGAGTTTGAGGTGAGGTGCGGAAGCAACACTCCGAGGTCTCAAATCCAAAGGCCGGAGGCCACCTCCAGCCGAAGAAGCCAATCGCATGAACCACCGGACTCTCGCGACGATCGCCGTTCTGTTGTTCGCCCTTTGGGGGTGCCCGTGTCGTCATGTGTTGGGCGGGGAAGGGAAGACGCGCAGCGTGTTCATGCCACTGGAGCTTCGCGAGCGGGCCTGGGCGAACATCCGTCAGGACGAAGCGATGACGCGCCTGCGAGACCAGATTGTCGAGCGAGCCCGCCCCTGGATGGAGTTGTCGGACGACCAGGTCTGGGGACTCATGTTCGGGCCGGGCATCACCCGTTCCTGGATGGTCTGGTCCGACGGTCACTGCCCCGCCTGTGGCAAGAGCGTGCCCATGTACAACTGGCGGATGGATGCCCTGAGCCGCCCATGGAAAACCTGGTGTCCACACTGCGCGGCGGTGTTTCCGGCCAATGACTTCGAGGCCTTTTACCGTTCGGGGCTCGACCGGCGGGGCATCTTCGACCCGGCCTTGGCCGACCGCTCTCTGCTGTTCAACGCCGCGCACCCCGACCCTAACGACCCGCGGCACCGGTTCGGCGTGGACGACGGAGAGGGGTTCGTGCAGGACGGCAAGCGGTGGCGGTTCATCGGCGCCTACCTGGTCGACGGCATGAACCTGGGCCTGTTCGCGTTGGGACTCGACCTGATGCCCGACTTCGGCTACCCGCCGGTGCAATTCGGCGGTTGGGATTCGGCCCGCTCCCGTTGGTATCACATGACGGCCAGCCACAACACGATTGTGGTGGACGGGAAGAACCAGGCCAACGCCTCCGGAACGACCACGCTGTGGAAGGACGGGCGGGTGTTGAAAGCCGTGCGCGCCTCGTGCCCGGCGATGATTGGCGGCAGGCAATTCGAACGCACCGTCGCCTCGGTCGACGCAGGGACCGGTCGTTTCTACGTCCTCGATGTGTTCCGTGTGGTGGGCGGCAAGGACCACGCCAAGTTCATGCACAGCCACTTCGCAACCCTGCGCGCCGAGGGGCTGAAGCTCGAACCGGGGCTGGACTACGAATACGGAACCCACATGCGCAACTTCCGGCACGACACCGCACCCGGGCCGGGATGGAACGTGACATGGGACATCGAGGACCGCTATGGGTACTTGACGGACGGGGCGAGGGTGCGCCTGCGCTATACGGACCTGACTGCGGGCGGGGCGGTGGCCACGGCCGAAGCGTGGGTGATCCAAGGCGGCTACGACAGCAGCCAGGAAACGTGGATCCCCCGCCTCATGGTGCGGCGCACGGCGGACCGGGAACCCCTGGCCTCCTGCTTCGTTGGCATCATCGAGCCCTACTCGAATCAGTCCGCCATCCAAGCCGTCGCGCGACTCGTCCCGACCGTCGATGGGAAGGCAATGCCCGATGGAAACGTGGCCCTTCGAGTCGATCTCGCCGACGGACGCGCGGACCTCATCGTGGTGTTGGACACCGAGAACCCTCTGAACTTGCGTCCGTCCAGGGCAGACGGCGCGGTCCAGGTGTCCGCGTGGGGTTTGGTGACCGATGCCGAGCTGTGCCTGGTGCGTTTGAACGCGGCGGGTCAGGTCGAAGCCGCGACTCGGTGTGGCGGCACGTTCATCGAGTTGCGCGGCCAGCGCTTCCACACCGATCAGCCCGCCGACCACGACCATTGAAGGGAGGGGATGGGGTGGCATTTTGG
>DAOOQY010000476.1:0-4289 GCA_035389025.1 Verrucomicrobiota bacterium | reverse complement strand
CGGAATTCATCATGGCGCAGCAGGTGAAGCGGGCGATGACTTTGGGAGCGGCGTTGGTATCGGGGTAGGTCCAGCCGGTGATGCCGCCGGGGCCGTAACCGGCGTAGGCGGGCTGCTCCTGGACCGTGTTGCAGCGAGCCCAGTAGGTGCGCTGCGCCAGAGTTCCGTCGAAGGTGACAGTGACATTGTCGGCGGCGCGGATGCCGTGGCCGGCGTGATACCAACCCGATGAGGTTCGAAACCACCCCACCGCTGTTCCCGGCGTAAAGGTGAGGCTGGCGTTGGCGGTGACCCCGCCGAAGGTGTAGTCGAGCGGGTCGTAGTGCCAACCCAAGTCGAGCGCATCGCTGTCGCGCTGAGCCTGGGGCGAGAAGGTGGTGGCGGTGCTGATGGTGACATTGGAATAGAGAATGGGGGGATAGGTGGTTTTGGAACGGAAGGCGGCGGCCAGGGCGGACTGGACGTTAGTGGCGCCCGCATTTCGGTTGGTGCTGCCGCCGATAAGGTAGTAGGCGCCCGCCCCGACGGTTTGATACACTCCGGTGCCGCTGGAGTAGCTATTTACATGGTCGGTGGTGACGGAAATGTTCCCGTAGCCGTTGGTGATAGAACTGGTGAGGGAATTGACCAGCGCGAGGCTGCTGCTGCCTGGGTTCTCGTCGCACCACCATTGGTAGGTAAAATAGAAGTCGTCCGTCAGCACCCGCGCCTGGTCGCAAGTCAGGTGCTCAACTCGGCCGTGGGAATAGTCGAGGTTGAATGGCACCTCGACGCGCTGTATCAGGAGGTTGCAGTTGGTGAAGCAAGCCGTTTCGTACAGCAGCGCCGAATAGCAGGAGCCGAACTGGGAATGACTCAGGGAGAAGTTTCCATTACAGAAATAGATGCCGCCATAAGCGTAGCGGACGTTGAGGTATTTCAGGTCCGCTGCTTCCCACAGGGCCAGCGCGCAGCCAGCATACCAGCCGCTTGGCTGTCCCGTGCTTTCCTCCAGGGTTTCGCCGACGGAGTCGTCATCAATTGCCGTAAACACTGCCGGCGAATACGGCCGCGTGAGGCACTGCACTGGACCAAAAATGTTTACGCAAGCGTCCCGATCGTACTTTAGACAGGTTCCTCCTTCAATCACCACGTTGTTCAGGTTGACGGTTCCCCGGACAACGTAGGTCTTATCACCTTCGAGCCGCAGGTCGCTGCCACTCTCCAGGTCGAGGTCCACGACGAACCCGCTGGTATCCGGTGCGGCGGCAGCCAATTGAATGGAGCGCGTGGACGGCAAGCGGGCGGCGGGCGCCGCGGGAAGGCGCAGCTTGGAAGCGGGCGCGGTTGACGCCAGCAACGTATCCGTCCGTGCATTGGGCTGAGTCGCAGCCTGCAGGTTGCGGAGGCGAGGGGCAATGCGCGCGAAGCTGACCTCTTCGATGATAAAGCTCCTGCCGTCTATGACTCTCCAATGTTTCGCCACGGGGATTCCTTTGCGGCGGTTCTCGGCGCCACCCAAGTCGAAGGCGGTGCCTTGCACGGCACGCATGGTGCCGAAATCAATCACGGTGTCCACGGTGGATTTCTTCCACCCCCGCCGAATGTTGCGCTGGACCCGTACGTCCGGAGGCGGGTCAACCACCTCCGAATACACGAGGAGCCAAGTCGTGGTGGGGTTGAATCCGAACGCTTCCGGCAGTGGTAGACGTTTGCGCAGAATGATGTCCTATTCCAGGCCTGCTTTCCTGTAGGTATAGCGAACATCGGCTTGGATCCCAGCTCCCGCGAACGCGTCCGGATAAAGCACCTGGTTCGTTCCCACCAGCCAGCCCTCGGAGTCCTTGAGCTCGGCGATCCACGCGTGCTTGCGCAAATGGAAATCGTAGTAGGCCAGACCGACGGGCCGGATCTTGAGTTGCTTCTGGTCGGGCGTTAGCACTTGCACGCTGACCGGCGAGTTGACGTTCAGCGCGAAGCCGGCCCTGTGGGCGGCGCGTTGAGCCGCTGCGCCGTTCTCTACGGATTGGATTTCGGGGTGCGATTCGAGCCATTGGCCGTCCTGCCAATGATGCATACCGGTCTCGATCTCGACGTAGGAGCGGACGTGAGGAATGCTGCGCCCCGAGGGCGTCGGCTCCCACTCAGTGCGCTGCCACACACGGTAGTCAGCCCCGCGGGCGGCAACGGAGTAGCGTTCGGGGGAGCCGGAAGCGCCGGGGGCTGCCGTGGCGGGCGGTGTAGCGGCGGACTGGGCGGCGACCGGCAGAGCGAGGGAACAGGCGGCGAGCGTAAGGTATGTGATTGATTTCATAACTTGTCGGGCTTATGTGGTGAGACGTCGAGCAGAAATGCTGCGGGGAATAGTATTCCCAGCGGGCGGAGTGGCGCGGAGAGATCGAACTCCAGCCTCGGATCAGTGGCACAGAGAGGGACGCAGCGGCGCTTGCGCCAAGAGGGTGGGAACTGGTGGGATGTGAAATTCCTCCTGCCGGGGAGCCGACCGGCCGATCTTCGTTCGGTTAAAGCAAGTTCTGTCATCCTGTGCCTTCCAAGTCCCACAGATGAGCGGCAAACCGTCGCCCAAGAGCGAAGCACTTAAACCGTTGGCGGCTAGAATAGCAGGGCCAGCTTTTACGTCAACGAGAAGTTATTAACAATCGTTAATGAGGGGTGCACAGTACGTAAGGGGCAGCAATCACGTGCGGTGGGCTGGGCGGCACGGGCAAATGGGCGGCTTGAGTGCGCTCACATTCTGCGCAGAATTCACGTCTTCGGTGTGTCAACGTGGGTGCCTCATCGAGGACGGAGGTCCACGTTGAGCACTTGGCCGGCCTTCAGCTCCACACTGGCGGTGGCGCTGAGCCCCTCCGCTTCGGCGCGGACCAAGTATTCTCCGGGGCTGAGGTCGAAGAAGGCGTACTTGCCATGAGGCTCGGTCTTGCCTGCGCGTGGAGGATCACTGTTAAGTGCGACCCGAGCATTGTAGGCGGGGCGCCCGTCTGCCGCACGGGTTACGGTGCCTTTGAGGATTGACTTGGCCTTTTTCCAAACGAGCGCAGGCGTGTCCGTCCAATCGGGTTGGAACCGCTCCTTGAGAAGACCAAAACAAAAGTCTTTGTCCGCCGAGTCCTTGCTAGGGTGACGGTAATCGTAAAGCACTGTTCCCGGAAAGCCTTTTTGGCGGGCGTAGTCCAACTGCGCCAGCGTATTCTCCCTGGTGTTCATGTAGGCTCCCTGCCCCATAAGGACTAATCGAGCGCCCTGGTTCTTACGCGCATCTTCGGCCCTGGGAAAGAACACGTTTCGGTTGTCGGCCGAGAAGTCCATCGGGATGCATACATCAATGAGGCCCTCCTTGTTCCACGCCGGCCAATCCGCGAAACGGTAGCCGAATGAGTCGTGGATGTTGGCAAAAACGGAGACAGAGATGACCAGATGCGGTTTGATCTCCCACAGATCCGCATTCACCCAGCGCAGGAAATCTGTCACCTGCCGCCTCCGCCACTCACAGAATCGGGGGTCGCTGGGCAGCGGCTGGCTGTGCGCTCGGAATTCGTCGTTGAAGCGCTTGAGGGCGGTGTCGTTGTAGCCGGAATCCCGGTTCGGATAACGGCAGTAATCCCAGTGGAAACCATCGATGTCGTATCGGACCACGATATCTTTGGCCACAGTATATATGGTTTGATTGGCGTCCGGGTTCCCCGGGTCGAGAAAGTAGCCTTTGCCGATGAAGCGTTGGCCAATGGAATCTTTGGTCAGGTATTCCGGGTGCTGGTTAAAGACATGGTTGGGCTGTCGCGGGGGCTTTTCCCAGGACCAGATGAAATGGCTCACGACCCAGCAATGGACCTCAATCCGCGGGTTACCCGTGTGGCATGCTTTGATGATTTCAGCCAGGGCGTCGAAGTTCGTGGTGATAATGGTGGTCCGAGGGTCGTATTGGGAGTTGTAAAAGGCATCGCCGCGGCGGCGCATCTCGACCAGGACTGCGTTGAAGTTGTACTTTCGGCAGTCGGCGACCAGCTTCTTGACCTGTTGCGCATTAAAGAAGCCGGGACCGAACGCATCTACCCAGAGGCCGCGGAACTCCGCAGCGCTGGCTTGGGCTCCAAGCAACGTGAGCGGCAGAAGAAGGCGAAGCGGGGCCAGGAGGACTCGCAGAGCCTGAATTGTTAGTCGGAGTCCTTCTGTTGCATGGCGGTTGCTGGTGTTCATGCCGTCATTTCCCAAGATCCAGCGAAAAGGTGCATGGGCGGTGATATGAAGACCAGAGGAAAATGGGGAAGGCGGTGTGGGTCCGGTAGGTC
>DAOOQY010000475.1:0-4297 GCA_035389025.1 Verrucomicrobiota bacterium | reverse complement strand
AACAACTGCTTGGCCGAGGCTTCCAGGAGCAGCGACACACCGCCGACCTTCGCGGGCGAGAGCCCGGCGGGCCACGCAACCCGGTACTCGAAGAAGCCGTGTCCGGCGCCATTCGCCTTCAGGCCATCGAGAACGTTCCATTGCTTGAGCGACCACTGCGCCGCGCTGAAGGTCTGGGGGGCAAACCGCACGACGCGGACGGACGCGGATTGGGCCTGGCGGGTCTCATCGCGCGGCGCGGGACCGTTGGTGACGCGGAAGGTGGTGAAGTTGCGATGCAGCGGCAGGCCGGCCGCCGTTTCGAGCCGGAGCGCCACAATCAGCAGCCCGTCGGCGCGCGGCATATTCAACTTGAGCGGGGCCAGGGCCTCGGACATCCACGGGCGGAACGGGACCGGCCGGACCTCGTGTCCGAGGGTCCAGGTTTGGCCGAGGGTGTCCCAGCCGAAAGTCTGGACATTGATCTGCAGGGCCTGCCCCGGAGCATGATCGGTCATGAAGGAGGCCCAGAGTGGCACTTCGACCGCCTCGCCCGGTTTGACATCGAGGCACAGATCGCTGCCGGTCGAGATATAGAACGGGCCATGAAGGTCGTTGAGGCTCATGCCCCGCACCAGGTCTTCGAGGCCGGTGATTTTCTCGGACCGATCGTAGCGATAGTAGCCGTTCCATTCGTTGATGACGTCGTGGTGCTCCGTGTAGAGCCAGCCGCAAATCTTCGGGTGGCGCCGGAACTCATTCATCATGATGTGATAGTCCCAGCTCCAATCGACATCGCCGGCGCTGCCCTCATAACCCCACACGTTTCCACACTCGCTGTTGAGCAAGGGCTGCCGCGCTTGCTTGCGTCCGCCGATGAAGTTCCAGGCAGACCCGGGGTGTGTGTCCCGGGTCACTTGAGCCAGCGATTCACGCCAAGCGTAGCCTGGCAGGTAGGCGTGCCAACTGTTGATGTCGGTCTCGACATGATCGTAGTTGCAGGGGGAATTGTCCTCGACCAGCCGAGTCGGGTCCAACGCCTTGGCCAGGCGATAGACCGAGGCCACCCATTCCTGGGTTTCGGGCAGATAGACCCGCTTGTCGTTTTGCTTCGAGAACAACCCCCACGTCTCGTTGAACGGCACCCAGGAGAAAATGGACGGGTGATTGAAATCGCGCCGGATCATGCCGCGCAGGGCGTGATCGATCTCCCGGCGCATCTCGGCGTCCGGCTCGCCCCAACTGTTGGGCACGTCGCACATGAGCAGCAGCCCCAGGCGATCGGCCCAGTACAACTTGCGGGGCACATCGGTTTTCACGTGCAGACGGTTCGCGTTGAGGCCAATCCGGCGCGACCGCAGAATCTCGTCGCGCATGAACTCGTCGCTCGGATAGGTGTAGAAGCCCTCAGGATGATAGGCCTGGTCGAGTGTCATCTGGAGATACACCGGCCGGTCGTTGAGCGCGATGTACGGGAAATCGGTGCCCGGCAGGTCGATGACACTGATCTTGCGCATGCCGAAATACGTCGACACGCGGTCCTGAGCCCCGCCAGCCGCCAGCACCGCTTCCACCTCGTACAGGAACGGATCTTCCAGCGACCATAAGCGCGGCCGGGGAATCGGCAGCGCAAACTCGAACTCGCCCGCGCCCGCCGGCACCGACACCGTCGTGTCGGGGAATGCCTGATCGCGCGCACGCAACTGCAGCTTTCCTTCGCCTGCCAGTGGCTGGTCGAATTCGGCCTTCACAACGACCTTCGCCCCGTCCACATCCGGTTGAAAGTGCAGGGACGCCAGATGAGCCTCCGGACGCGCGTCGAGGTAGAGGGTCTGCCAGATGCCCTTGGCGGGGCCGTAGCCCTGTTTGCCCTCGAGCTTGAAGGCATGGGGCGTGTCATCCACACGCAAAACCACCCGCTGGTCCTCGCCCCACTTGACGACCGACGTCAATTCCCACTCGAACGGTGTGTACCCGCCGCGGTGTTCCCCGATCGGCTGGCCATCGAGCCACCCGCGGGTGAGCCAATCGGATGCCCCGACCACCAGGAAGACGCGCTTGCCCCGCCATTCCGCCGGCACGCGGATTTGCCGGGAATACCAACCGACGTCCGCCTCGTTCCCGACCCCCGACAAGGCTGAGCCCCAGGGGAACGGCACGGTGATCTTCAGCGGGAACGACTCCTGTCCGGCGGCCCAACCGCCCGCCACACCCGCGTCGTCCTTGTCGAATCGGAACTGCCAGGAACCGTTCAGATTCAACCACTCCGCGCGCGCGAAGTCGGGTCTCGGGTGCTCGGGCAGCGGAATTGCAGGGGCGTTGGCCGCCTTCCCGGCGGCGGTCAGGACCAGAGCCAGCCCGATTGCGCACATGGCGGCCCGCCCGGGCCGCGACGCCTGCGCCCAGAGGTGAAGGAATGAATTTGACATGTCCTCACTTCGCCAAAAGCGCGGCCCGCCTGCAAGCCCCGATGCAAAGGGTCCGCGGCCCGCAGCGCCAATTCATGAATACGAAAAGGCCGGAGGGGGGACGCCTGCCTGCCGGCAGGCAGGTCCCGTCCCCCGCCATCGCGAGTGAAGACGGTGTTTCTCGGCGACGGGCCGTCGCCGTTCCACTTCATGAATTGGCCCTGGCGGCTTCGGCTGGCTAAAGGTCTGTCAGCAGCAGGTCCTCGATCCGCTCGTAATTCCTGGCGCCGAGCAGGTTCTCGTTGAACGGCGCCGCGCCGCCCGCGGCATCGCGGATGTCGCGGTCGATGTAGTACTCGTTGTACGGCTTGAAACCGGGGATGGTCAGCACGTTGACAAACACGTCCAGGCCGCGGTGGCCAGTGCCCGGCGGGATGTAGATGAAAAGGCCCGGCTCCAGTGGATGCTGTTCGTAACGGCGGAGGTCCCGCAGGTCGGGAAACACGAGCAACGAAGGCGAACGGCCCCAGGTGTTCAGGTGGTAGGCGACCGGATTCAACACCAGATACATCTCGCGCTGCGGGATGCCGCCGGCGCCGCCGATGGCCTTGGGCGGATGAAAATGCGTCGGCGAGGTCTCCTTGGGTATGTTCACCACGTGGCTGTTGACCCAGTTCAGCCCGTCGCCCGTCTCGCCCGGATAGTTGTAGAACCAAGTCAGCGGCAGGCGACGGAAGGGATCGAAGTCCGGGTTGCAGCCGCCCGCCGTGTCGGCCAGAAACCGCAGGCGGCGGACGGTCGACACGTGGCTGGCCGTTCGCCTGACGTTCTCGATGGCCAGGCATTGGAAGCAGCCACGCACCGGGATCGCCTCCTGGGCGCATGCAACGATCTGATCGCCCTCCATCAGCGGCTCGTAGGAGTCGATTTGCTTCGTCGAGAAGCCGTGCTGGCGGTAGACCTGATAGAGCGAACGCAGCGCCGTCACAACCCGTTCGTCGGTGGACCACGGCGCCGGCACGTGGTCGAGTCTCCAGAGTTCGCCCAGGCAGTCGCCAACGAACATGCCTTCTCTGCGGCGGCCGAGGATGGCGGCGACGGGCACGCGGGCGGCCGGGGACAGCGACAAAAGAACGCTCTCGATCAACTGCAGCGTCTCGGCCAGCGCCGGGGCGAGGGCGTCGGCCCGGTATTGGTCCGGCAGCGGCGCCCCGTCGCCTTCCTGCGTGCGATACCCGCGGGGCAGGAACACCTCGCCTCGCCCCCGGTAGACCCAGAACACGCGCATCCCGCCGCGCTCGGACCGCAGGTCGCCGGTCCCATCCACGGACACCCGCGCGAGCCGCAGGCCGGGGTTGTCGTGTTCGAAAAACTCGCGGAGGGCGGCGAAGGACGCCTCGTCATCCAAGCGGCAGAGGCGGATTTCCGACATCAGGCCGTGACCTCCGGCACTTCAAAGGGCTTCCGGTAGAAGCCTCTGACAAGCTCATTGGCCCGGGGATTGTCCTTGACGCATTCACCGGCCGGATCGCACTCGATCCACGGGCCGAGGATCGACTCGCCCGGATCGATGTCGTGGGCCTTGAGGTGATCGAGGTAGCGGTCGAACATCTCCGCGAACGGCGGCAGGTCCCCGATCTGCGCGCGGACCTCGGCGGCGGAGGCGCGCCGCCCCAGGCGGTAGGAGATGTTGCCTGCGTGGCAGATGTTGGTGGACAAATGGCCCTCGAGAATCTCCGCGTTCAGGTCCTCGCGTTTCCCGCTCCGCAACGCGCGGATGAAATTGCCGAAATGATCCTCTCCGCCGCTGAACTTCCTGATCTCCTTCCCCTGGTTGTCGCGCACGACGCCTGCGTGCATCATCGCGTACCCTCCCTCACACTGCACGCACGTGTCGACGCCCGAGCCGC
>DAOOQY010000474.1:0-4299 GCA_035389025.1 Verrucomicrobiota bacterium | reverse complement strand
CCTCGCGTTCTCCTTCAACGCCTCGCTCGGCCAGCGCCTGGAGCTTTCGAAACAACGCCCAAATCTTCCCGGTGGCCGGTTTGCCGTTCATGCCGCGCGGAGTCTTTCACTTTCGCCGCCGGGATGCAATTCTGGAACCCTGCGGCTCGGAGAAGGACCCGAAACGAAAACGGGTCAGTTCTTGATATCGACATATCAGCAAGACTGCTGCACCGGGTTATGCTGTTCCTTGCACCGCGCGGCTCGTTTTTCGTTGAATTACCAGGGCGTCGCTCCCACTACGGTTTGAGGAGCAACCGGAGTTCCTTGGCTGCGCGGCTTGCGCATCAAGATGCCGGGGAGTGTGAGAACGTCCAAGGACGACAAACCCCACCGAGCGGAGGGTCCGCGAGCGCAGCTTCGTCGCCCGCGCCCCGCGGTGCCCTCCGCGCTCATCTGTCAGCCCGGTGGTGAATGGTGCCCTGGGCGAGCGAGTTCACGGAGTGTTCGTGACGTCCACCCGGTAAAACCGCCTGGGCTGCCCAGGTTGCACCTCATCCGTCACATCCAGGAGTGAGCCAGAACCCAGGATGCTCTCGCCCAGCGGCGCCCACTCCGCGCCCGCCACGGCCTCGCGGTACTTAACTTGATAGGTGACATTCGTAACCGACTGCCAGGACAACTGGACTTGCGAAACGCGCAGTCCGAGCGTTGGCGCCGCGGCGAAGGTGAAGTCGTCGAAGAAAGTGGTCAGCGCCGGTCGCCAGCCCGGTCCAGTCAGGTCGATCACCACCACGTTGAAGGCATCCCCGCTTGGCCGATGGTAAACCGTCTCCCCGTCGACCGTCAGAGTCGTGGCGTCCGGCATGACCACAATCGTCCATTTATGCCAGGCGCACGTGCGGTCCACCGAGGAGCTGGTGCTCGTGCCGTCGACGTTGAAGTAGTAGTTACCCCCGTCTGCAGCGCCGAGGTCGTAGTCGGTCGTGTAAAGGGCGGCGCTTGTCTCGCGCTCCGTGTTGGCGACGTAGAGACGGATGTAATTGCCTGAGGTCAAGTCCGCCCCGCTGTCGAACACCCATACGGACGCAGTGCCGTACTGTGGAGCAGCGAAGGTGTGCTTGAGTTCGATGGTCTTCTGGCCCGCATCGGCGACCGAGTTGAACTGGACGGACTGCTGTCCTGAATGGACCTGGGTCGTGGAGGGAAACGTGATGGAACCGGCATCCTGTCGGATCGACCAGAACGAGTTCAGGGTTGCTGCCTCGAAACCGTCGCTGAACTCCGCTGGGTCGCCAGCAACAAGCGCGCAGGCCATCGTTGTCCCCAATACCAGGCGTACAGCACAGCCAAGCGAATGGAGTCTCCTTGGCGAAGGGTCAATTGGAACCGCAGTCTTCATGTGATCTACCTTTCTGCATTTCGTTTTGGGTTTCGCCGGTTTGACTGCCTGTTCCAGGGCGCGATCCAACCCGCCATCCAGCAGGGGCTCCTCACCTCGCCTCGGCTGAGTTGGCGTGCCATGAAGAACAGCCTGTTCCGGCCCGCTCTTCAATTCATCGCCGGCGTAAGGGCGTTTCTTGCACCTGGCGGTAACCTTTTCTCCATCCGCTGCAAGAATCGGTTGGCGGCGGGCGATTAAGTGGGTACCACTGGAATCCTTGAATGGTGAAAGTCACGGTGGACAGAACCAGTCTACTGCCGGGCTTTGTCATTCGAGGATTCCAGGGAACGAGGCGCGAGAGAGGATGGGCGGGAATGCATTTGGGCTGTCCATGAAGATGGGACGAGGGGATAATCCGAGGCGCGCCTCGGTGGGTGCCGCCGCCATGCACGAAGACGATCTGTTTCCGACGCGCCGCAGTCTGCTCAGCCGCCTGAAGAACTGGGACGACCAGGAGAGCTGGCGCGATTTCTTCAACACGTACTGGCGGCTCATCTACACCGCCGGAAGGCGCGCCGGCTTGAGCGAGTCCGAATCGGAAGACCTGGTGCAGGACACCATCGTCGCGGTCGCGAAGCGGATGCACGATTTCAAGTACGATCCCGCCACCTGCGCGTTCAAAACGTGGCTGCGGGTGCTGACCCAACGCGGCATCGCGAACCGGTACCGCAAGCGTGGTCGTGAGGTCGCGACGGTGGCGTTGCCGTCGCGTGACGACACCAGCACCGAGCCGATCGAGGCGCTGCCTGACCCGGCCGGCCTCGAGCCCGACCCGCGCTGGGACGAGGAGTGGGAGCGCAACCTGCTGCGGGCGGCCATCGATCGCGTGCAGCAAAGGGTCGCTCCCGTGACGTTCCAGGTTTACGACTATCACGTGCTCCAGGGGCAGACAGTGACGCAGACCTGCAAAGCCTTGGGCGTGAGCGCCGGGAAGGTCTATATGGCCAAACTGCGGGTCGGCAAGATGCTCAAACGCGAGGTGGGCGAATTGCGGAGGACGCTGGTATGATGCCGTTGTTCCATCGCTTGCTCGACTGGCTGACCCGCGGGCTCGAAACGCCGCCGGCATTGCCGCCGGGCACTGAGGACCACCTCCGCCGCCGTCGAACCTTGCGTCGAGTAGCGCGGCGGCTTAGGGAACTGGGGGTGCTCTTCCCATGAACCTCGTAGCCGCGGACGTTAGTCCGCGCCATCTCGCTCCGCCCCAGACCGTGATCAGCGCCGACTCACGTCGGCGGCTACAGGGTTCATGGCCCCTTGGCATGGTTCCTTGGCCAAGGTCGCTTCCCATAAGCCTCCAGACATGACCGATTCATCGACCACACCTGCTCCTGACCTTCAGCCGCCCAAGCCTCCGCCAGTGGTGCCGGACTACGAGGTGTTCCCGCACAGCATTGGTCACGGTAATTATGGCCGAGTGTTTTTGGCGCGCGATGTCCTGGGAAACTGGCGGGCCGTCAAGGTCGTCTATCGGAGCGGCTTCGAGAGCGACACGCCCTACGAGCGCGAATGGCAGGGCATCCGCCGGTTCGAGCCGGTGTCGCGCACCCACCCGAGCCAGGTCAACATTCTCCACGTCCACCGGGACGACGCGGCAGGATGTTTCTGGTACGTAATGGAACTTGCCGATGACGCGGCCTCTGTAGCGAAAGCGGCGGCCGCCGCCGAGGCGGCTTCCGGGGAGGACACAAGCGGGACCGCGACTCCGCCAGAGCCTTCAGCCGCATTCGACCCCGCCCGCTACACGCCCCGCACACTCGCCCATGACTTGAAGACGCAGGGGCGGCTGTCCTTCGATGAGTGCTTGAATATTGGGCTGGCGCTCGCCACCGCGCTCGACCACTTGCACAAGCACAGCCTGGTGCATCGTGACATCAAACCGGGCAACATCGTCTTTGTGAACGGCATCCCGAAGCTGGCCGACATCGGGACCGTGACGGGCGCCGGCCTGCGGAGCTTCGTGGGCACCGAGGGCTACTATCCGCCCGAAGGTCCGGGCACACCCGCGGCGGATGTCTTCGGTCTGGGCCGGGTGCTCTATGAGATGATGACCGGGCTGGACCGGACGGAGTTCTCTCGACTGCCGCCTGGATTCGAGAACTGGGAAGGCCACGATCGGTGGCGAGCCCTGAACGAGGTCATCCTCCGGGCGGGAACCGGGAACCTGGCAGACCGCTACCATTCCGCCGACGAACTGCACCGCGATTTGGTGGTCGTGCAGGCCGGTCGGTCGATCCAGCAGCAGGAAGTCCTGCGCCGACACTTGAAAGCCCTGCGGCGGGTGCTGGTCGGATTGACGTTGGCAGCGGTGGTCGCTGGGGGAGTGCTCTACGAGCGGGGTCTGCGTCAGGAGAGCGAACGCAGGCTCGCACAGCAGAGAGCCGAACTATCGGAAGAGAGCAGGCAGCAACTCCAGCGGGAGGCCCGGCTTCGCGAGGCCGTGACCCTGCGCACGGGCGACCGTTGGGAGGATTGGTCCACCGACGCGCTTGCGAAACTGCGCGGCGCCAGCCAGATCAGGATGGGGGAAGACCTTCGGACGGAGGCGACTGCGGTGCTAGCCGGCCTGGATACTCGGACGCACCACCTCTTCAGGCACAGTGCGGCCCGCCATCTGGCCTTCGATGCGCAGGGGCGTCGGCTCCTGTTCGATAGCGGGGGTGAAGGCGAGACCAGGCTCTGGGACCAAGCCACCGATCAGGTCACCAGTCTCCTCACGACGAACTGCGGCCCGGTATGGTTCGCCAACGACGGCATCCCACGGCAATTCGCTTACGCGGGGCACGGCGTGTTCACGATCAGGCGGTTGAACGAACAGAAAGTGGTCCAGGAGTTCGCGCTGGACGTCGAGGGAAGCCTCGACGACCTCGGGGTCC
>DAOOQY010000473.1:0-4303 GCA_035389025.1 Verrucomicrobiota bacterium | reverse complement strand
CTGGGTCATCCGTGTCATGCCCGAGACGAAAGGAATCTCGCTCGAACAAATCCAGAAGCGGCTGGGAATCGAGTGACGCCGCCCGTCCCGCCGCCCTCCGCACACGCCAACGCATTTCTTATGAAAACTCAAACCCACATCCCGGCGCTCGTGGCCCTGCTGCTGTCGAGTCTCTCCTGCGCCGCAGCCGACCTCTGGAATGTCCGCGATTTCGGCGCCAAGGGCGATGGGGCGACCGACGACACCACTGCTTTCCAACAGGCGCTCGATGCGGCCGCAAAGGCCGGCGGGGGCACGGTGAGCGCGCCCCGCGGCAATTACCTTTTCGCCGGGCACTTGAACGTCCCGCCGGCGGTGACGCTCAGGGGCATCTGGGAATCCGTCCCGGCCCACAATGGCCTGCGCGACCGCGGGCTGCCCAAACCGACCGATGACGGCACCACCTTCCTGGTCACGGAAAGCGCCGGCAAAGAAGACGGGCCGCCTTTCATCACGCTCAACCATAACACCACCCTCAAAGGCGTCGTCCTCTACTACCCCAACCAGAAACCGGATGATGTGCCCGTGCCCTACCCGTGGGCCGTCGCTCTCCGCGGCAAGAACCCCGCCGTGCTCGCGGTGGAACTCCTCAACCCCTACAACGGCATCGACGCCACCCAGAACGAGCGCCACCTGGTTCGCGACGTGCACGGCCAACCCCTGCGCCGCGGAATCCTCGTCGACCGGATTTACGACATCGGTCGCATCGAGAACGTCCATTTCAACCCGTGGTGGAGCATGAAACCGACGCTCTTCCAGTGGCAGATGGAGAACGGCGAGGCGTTCATCTTCGGGCGCAGCGACTGGCAGTACGTCCTGAATACCTTCTGTTTCGGCTACAAGGTCGGCTACCGGTTCATCAAGTCCGAGAGCGGCGTCTGCAACGGCAACTTCCTCGGCCTGGGCGCCGACGACTGCCACACCTCGCTCGTGGTGGATGAATCGGCGCCGTTCGGCCTCCTGATCACCAATGGCGAGTTCGTCTCGTTCCATGGTCCCGATCCGACGATGGTCGAAGTCATGGGCACGCATACGGGCGCCGTGCGCTTCGCCAATTGCGCCTTCTGGGGCCCGTGCCATCAGATCGCCAAGATCGACGGACGCGGCACGGTGGGCTTCAGCGATTGCACGTTCGTCCAATGGGATTCGAAGAAGGACGGGCGCCACGCCATCCGGGCCAACGGCGGCACGCTCCTGGTGCGCGGATGCGAGTTCCGCGAAGCCAAACCGCAAATTCACCTGGCCGAAGGGGTCCGGCGCGCGGTGATCACCGACAACGTCTTCAACGGCGCCGCGCAAATCGCCAACCTCAGCGCGGGGTCGGTCCAGATCGCCAACAACGCCGGCGACAAAGGGCGCTAGCCCGCATAGCAGTCCTCTTGCGAAGTCTCAGTGCCCTGTGCATCATAGGGGTGTGAAATATGCGGGCTCCAGTTACTCCCCAGATGAACTCTGTGGCAAATGAGTCAAGTCGGACCTGCTCGACACCGGGACAATGAACCTGCCCTCGGTTCTATTGCTGATTCCGGCCTACAACGAGGAGGGCCGAATCGGCCCCACGCTGCGCCATTATGCATCCTATGCGCGGGATCACTACGCGGGGCGATTCGAGATTGTGGCTGTGGTCAACGGCTGTCGCGACAACACGCTCGGGGTGGTCGAGAGCGTGGCTCGCGATTTCTCGAACATCCGCTGGCTGGTCATTCCCGACCGCGTGGGCAAGGGCGGCGCCCTGATTGAAGGACTGCGCCTGGCGCCCGAGGCGGACATCATCGGATACGCCGACGCCGACGCGGCCACGTCGCCGGCCTCGCTGCTCGAGTTGGCGGCCCGGTGCCGGGACTACGACTGCGCGGTCGGCTCGCGTCGGGTGCCGGGCGCCGTCATCCACCAGTCGCAGCCCAGCCACCGCCAACTGGCCAGCAAGGTCTTCCATTTCATCGTCGAGTTCCTGTTCGGAATGGGGATTCAGGACACCCAGTGCGGAGCGAAATTCCTGCGCCAACACATGGCTTTGAGAATCCAGGATCGCCTGCTCATCGCGGACATGGCGTTCGATGTGAACCTGCTCTATGCCGTCAAACACGCGGGCGGCACCATGATCGAGGTGCCGGTGGATTGGACCGACCACCTCGGCTCCACCGTCCGGTACTTCCGGACCTCGCTGGTCATGTTCCTGTCCGTTGTCCGACTCCGGCTCGTCTACTCGCCCTTCTACTCGTGGCTGGGGCCGATCCGCCCTCTCGAAGCCTGGATTTACAAGGCGTTGCGCAATCCGCCCCCCCTCGCCGTGCCTCCGCCTGACCGCCCGCCAACACCAAAACCACCCGGGCGGTGAGGCGCGGGAGAACGCCGCCCGCGAATCGGACCGGCCCGAGGCGACCGGCCATGCCGGCTCATGGATTGGGCGGCGGAGGCGCCGCGGGAGTGTGGGTCTGTTGCCAGCGCGCCCGGAGCGCGGCATGCAGTTGGTTCCGAAAGGCAACGGGCAATTCGTACGGCTCCCCCGCCTTGTAAAGCGTGATCGTCTTGCGAATGTTGTCCACGACAACCTGGCAGGGATTGCATCCCGCAAGATGCCGCTCGAACTCGACGCACAACCCGGCGGCGGTCTCGCCGTCGACATACTCGTTCAAGAGAGACAGCAGCTCGTCACAGTTCATAAACGGCCTTTATCAGGAGCCACCATCGGGCGGAAGGTTACAAAGCCGATGCCGCGCCCCCATCGTGCCGATGCGGGGCCAGCCGCCGCGCCGGGTCTCCAAACACCTTCGTCAGCCGCTCGCGCAACTGGAGCCGGGCGCGGAGCAGTCGGACCTTCACGTTGACCTCGCTGATCCCCATGAACTCGGCCGTCTCCCGCACCGAGAACCCCTCGACATCCCGCAGCAGGAACACGAGGCGATGCTTCTCATCCAACTCCGCCAGAGCCGCTTCAATGAGTCCGCGTGTTTCGTTGCGCTCGGCCAGTCTCTCCGGGCTCTGCCGCCAGTCGGCGATGTACTCCGGATGCGGGATCGCCTCGCCCCCCGGGGGAGGGTCCATGACGTGGTCCAACGACACCACGTCGAGCCCCTCGCGTTTGCGGATGACTTTCAAGGCCGCGTGCGTGGCAATGCGCGCCAGCCACGTCGCGAACGAGGCTTCCCCCCGAAAGCCCGCCAGGTTCTCGAGCGCGCTCAGAAAAGCCGTCTGCGTCACATCCTCGGCGTCCTGTTCCTGGCGCAGAATGCGCAGGGCAAGCGAGAAGATGTGACGCTCGTGCCGGTTCACGAGCAGTTCGAAAGCAGCCAGTTCGCCCGCCTGGGCGCGCCGCACCAACTCGATGTCCGCGGATGAATCACCCGCCTCGGCTGGCGAAGACTTGGGCCGTGGCTCTTCCGGTGTCACAAAGGGCTTAAAGCCAACACGCTCGAATCCGGGCCGTCAAGCTTTCCGCCGACAGCTTTCCGCCACACCCCAGGAGTCCGTGGAGTTTCTCATCGACTCGGTGAGCAGACAGCCCCACACCGATTCAGGGCGGAACACAGATTGGCGCCAAGACGCGAGTGATGACGCCCGTGACGCTCGACCGACCCGGCGCATCGCCGAAGCCCGCAACTCTCGAACTGCGAAGCGGGGCGGCTATTCGCTCCAGTGATCTTGTTGAATAGCGGCACCACTCAGCACCACTCTGAATCTATTCGTGCAATCAGCGGGCTGACAACCTGACTGCCTTCCACGTGCACCGGAGGTCTGGACGGCTGACTTTCACCGGCCACTACACGCCGGTCGGCAATCCTTCGATCATCGTCTTCCTCGATCTCGACCGACCGCATCGCGGCGCCTAAACCTGCTCCAGCTTCTCGAGAAGGTCCGACCACAGGCCGCGGAACTGCGGCATGGCGTTGTTCATCTCCTCCGCCATCCGTGTGGAGCCGGGGGGATCGTCCCGGCCACGGAAAAAGACCCACGTCCGCGCTTCGGCCACGCACTCGAGAAACCATGCCGACTTGACGGGGAGATCAGGAGTGAATTGTCAACTATTTAGATGCGACCCCATTGTCTCCGGCCACGGGTGATTCTTCCTGCTCGGATTCGGCCACTGGAAGCGCGGCAGGCGGGCGCGCGCTTCAGCGTCGCTTTTCAGTTCGGGGATTCATGGCAACTGAACCCAGAGAGTGCTTGAACCGCACCCTGGGCAGAGTGAACATCGACGGGTCGGCGAGGGGTAAGGGTCTGTGCAAAAATTAATTCCGGTTTTGCTGGAGGGGATTTGGCTCGC
>DAOOQY010000472.1:2583-4304 GCA_035389025.1 Verrucomicrobiota bacterium | reverse complement strand
TTCGTGGTGGTCGAGGCTTTGAACGCCACCGGCCTGCCCGACCAGATTTACGGCCATGTGCGCGGTCTCTTCGGTCACACGCCCGCCGCCCAGGGCTGGAATCTCGCCTGGTTCTCCGCCCTCGGCTCGAACATCTTCTCGAATGTCCCTTTCGTGCTGGTCGCCGGGAAGTGGATTCCGAACTTCGTCGAGCCGGAGCGGATGTGGCAGGTGATGGCCCTGGCGACGACGTTTGCCGGCAACCTCACCATCCTCGGATCGGTCGCCAACATCATCGTCGTCGAATCCGCCCGCAAACACGTCGAGGTCGGATTCTGGGACTACGCGAAATTCGGTTTGCCGGTGACGGTGCTGACCCTGGTGGCAGGGATGCTGATCCTGCTCCGGTAGACGGATGTTTCATGGAGCTTCGCGGAGTCCGACTGTCCCTCGCGCTGACGGGGCGCACTCTGCGCCCGGGAAGTCCGCGACCCATTCGCCGCCGATCATCACCGCCGCAACGGGCTGGCGGTTGTGCACCAGGGCGGCTGCGACCTCGCCCAGTCCGACACTCGACGGAATGGCGATGAGGTCAGCCCACGCGCCGGGGGTGATTTCGCCGGCGCGGCCGGCGAAGCCCAGGGCCCGCGCCCCGTTGAGCGTGGCCAGGCGCAGGACGGCGTCGGGCGTCCACCTGGGGTGCGTCTGGGCGAACACGCGCATCTCTTCGAACAGATCGAGCGCGACCGCATGTCCCCGGGGCGTTGCGACCGTGGCCAGGCTGTCGGTGCCCAGGCACACGTTCACACCGCGCCGCGCGAGTGCCGTGACGGGAAAGGGACGATGGCCGAAGTAGGCGTGGCTGCGCGGGCAGTGGATCACATGGACGCGGTGTCTGGCCAGGAGGTCGGCATCACCGCGGACGAGGTAATTGGCATGCACGGCCAGCAAATGGTCGCCGAGGAGATTCTGGCGCGCCAGGTGTTGAATCGGCGAGGTCCCGCCGCAATCGGACATATCGCGCTGGTTGCGCTCGAGCCAATCGAACATCGGCCCACTCCCGCTGGTGAACATTGCGTGCTCTTCCTCGGATTCGGCGACGTGCGTGGTGGTGCGCCACCGGCGCCGGCGCGCGATCGCCGCGCAGCGCCGCAGGAGTTCGGGTGGCGTCGAATAGGGGGCGTGCGGCGAGAGAAAGGCGCGATGGCGCCCGCGAGGGAGGGCGGCGATTGTGGCGAGGGCGTCGTCGAGGATCGCACGCGGGGCGCGGCGGCTTTTGACGCCGGTCAGTTCAATGAACGACGTGACGCGCAAGGGGGTCGCCTGCCACATCTCCGGCAGGAGGTCAGGCACGGACTCGACGTCGCCCACGACGGTGGTGCCGGTTCGGATCAGCATTTGGGCGCCGTGACTCCAGGAGCGCGCGAAGTCAGCACGATTCCATGCGCCTTTGAGTTCGGTGATGCGTTTGATCCAGTCGGTGAACGACCGCGGAGGCGCCAACCGGCCCGCCATGTCGGTATAGTCGAGATGGCAGTGGGCGTTCACCAGACCGGGCAGCAGGGCCACGTCGCCCAAATCCGTGGCAGGTCCCGCGCAGTGGGGGCGGAGGTCCTTCCAACGGCCCACGGCTTGAATACGCCCGGCGGAGACGACCACCGCGGCATTCGAGAGGCGCGGCTGGCGGATCGGCAGGACGACGCGCGCTCGCAAGACCTTCAAGGACTCGACGGCCATCCCGC
>DAOOQY010000472.1:0-2483 GCA_035389025.1 Verrucomicrobiota bacterium | reverse complement strand
ATCGGCAGGACGACGCGCGCTCGCAAGACCTTCAAGGACTCGACGGCCATCCCGCCCCTCTCTCGCTTGCCTCGTTGCAGAGAATCCTCGATCCCTTGAACGCAGCCCGGAGACCTGGCTTGTTTCCAACAAGCGCCACCGGTCAAGGATTCTGGAGTTCGGTGTCCTGGCGCTTGCGTTTCAGGCGCGCGGCATGGGTATGTTTGACGGCCTCGCGTTTGCCGCGCCGCTTGCGAATCTGCTGTTCGATCTTCTTAAAGACCATGTCAATCGCGGTGTAGAGGTCGCTCTGGGAATCCTCGGCGAACAAATCCGGCCCACGGACACCCAGTCGGACGGAGCAGCCAAACTGTTTCTTGGGGGCCTTGGTATGGTCGTGTTCGAGGGTGACCCGGGCATCGATCGCCCAGCGGTTGAAATGCTCGAGCTTGTCGAGTTTCTCGAGAATGTGTTCTTCGATGGCGCTTGTCAGCGTGACGTTATGTGTCGTCAGGATGAACTTCATGGGCTTAAGGTGGCGCGCAACCCCGGCAAAATCCAGCGAAAGTAAAGGGCGGCAGTTTCTGAAGGCAGGCTGTCTCTGGCTCGGGCGAGCTTCGAACCGTTCACGGCGCCTGCCACATCTCCGGGCTCCCTTGTCGTCTCTCAGGACCCGGTTTCCTCCCGCTCGTCGTCGGGCAACGGCTGGCCGAGTGTCTCTGGCGCCCAGATCAGCGCGACAATCCCCAACAGGTAGGAGCAGGCCAGCGTCATTGCGGCCAGGCGAAACCCGGGGATCGCCGTCAGGCCGTCCAGCGCCCTGGCAAGCGGTCCCAGGACGAATGGCCCGAGTGCGGCGATGTAGCGCCCCACGTTGTAGCAAAAACTCATGCCGGTGGTCCGAAGCCGGGTCGGGAAGAGTTCCGGGAAATAGATGGCGTAGCCGCCAAAAGGCGCCAGGGTGCAAAACCCGAGAATGGGCCACAGGTAGTAAATCTGGCGGGCCTGGTGGAAGGTGCCGAACACGAGGATCAGGCTGGCCCACGCGATCGTCAACCCGATCAGAAACGACAGTCGCCTTCCCCAACGGGCCGCGATTGCGGTGAAAAACGTGATGCCCAGGAACGAGCCGACCTGTTGGAGGATGCCCCCGACGGACTTGAGGTGTGTTTTTCGGTCCTCGGTGATCGCACCCGCCAGGAGTTGGGCGAGCCGCTCCTTCTGATCGCCTGTGAGCGGGCTTGCCGCTGGATCAGTCGAGGTCGACCGGGTGTCGGCGGCGCCGATGCGCGAAAGCAGTTCGAGGTACTTGCGGTTCTCGTGCGCATCGAGCCCTGCCACCGCGGCGGAATGGGCTGCCGGGGTTTCCGCCCGCACAACAGCCTCGATCTTGGGCCGGGTCTCCGCTTCGACCGTCGTGATGGCCGAGTCGATCAGTTCGGGACTGTAGAATCCCACGCCCCAGAGCCCGAGCACACCCGCCACCGCCAGACTGACACCGACGAGCGTGTTGCGCCGCCAGACCGGGATGCGGAAGAGTTCCTTAATGCTGCCAAACTGGCGGGGCGATCCGCCCCGGGCCGCCGCCGCCCGCGCGGCCACCCACTTCTCGGGCTCCTTGAGCCGGAGGAACACCACCACCGCCACCAAGCCTGGCAACGCCCCCAGGAAATAGAGCCCACGCCAGCCCCAGCCCAGTCGTTCGTCCGGCACAACCACGCCCAGGCTGACGGCGGCCAGGACGTTGCCTATGGCCGAGAGCGCCTGGAGAGATCCCAACGCATGCGGGCGCGCCCTGTCGGGCATGACTTCCGCGACCAGGGCTGCGCCGACGGCGAACTCGCCGCCGACTCCTGCCCCGGCCAGGAAGCGGAACAGGGCGAAGCACCCCCAGCTTTGGGACAGGCCACTGAGTCCGGTGCACGCGGCGTAAACCAGGATTGTCGCGGCCATCGTCCTGGCCCGGCCCCAGCGGTCACCGAGCATTCCGAAAAACAGGCCGCCGGTGGCCCAACCGAGGATGAAGATCGAGGTGGCGTAGCCGCCGTAGGTGGTCTGGGTCAGGGTGTCGGCGTGGGGCAACAGGTCGCGCATCGTGATCGAGCGCGAGAGTGTGAAGATTTGCTGATCAAAGCAGTCGAAGAGCCAACCGAAGGCGGCCAGAGCGAAGACATACCATTGATACCGATTTGGGAGACGCCACCAAGGGCGACCGTCGTGGTCTGGGCGGGTCGCGGCGGCGTTCATCGCGGCGTCGAAGGCCGGCGCGGATTAACCGCTGTCGGGCGGACGCCGGCTTCTGGGGCCCGGCGCGGGCCCCATTGGTCGTGACTGGCCGTCATGACACCCGCCCGTAGAACCCTTCGATAATCTGTCGGAAGTTGTTTTCCGCCACATTCACGATTCGCATTTCGCGCTTGGCGTTCTCGGCGGAGTCGCTGGCGTGGGCCGCGTTGATCATGATGTTGGACCCGAACTCGCGCCGGATGGACCCCGGCGGCGCC
>DAOOQY010000471.1:0-4306 GCA_035389025.1 Verrucomicrobiota bacterium | reverse complement strand
TGCCTCGCACAGCCCTCTCGCGCGGCCGACCCGATCTCCTGGCGCTGGTCCAATCCGGCACCCCATGGCGCGGACATTGTCGACACCGCGTGCTCAGGCGGTTTGGCCGTCCAGGCCGGCGAACGTGGCCAAATCTTCACCAGCACGGACTTCGAGCACTGGATGCCGCGCGACAGCCACACCGAGCGTCACCTGCGCGGTGTGGCGTTTTTTGGCGGACGCACCGTGATCTCCGGGGAAAGCGGCACAATCCTCTTCTCGGACGATCCCACTGAATTTTTCCTGGTCGAGCTGAACACGACGGATTGGCTCGAAAGCGTTGCCGCATCCTCGAGCCTCGTCGTGGCCGTGGGCGACAACGGCGCCCTCTACACCAGCACCAACGCTGTCTCCTGGACCCGCAAGAACACCGGCTCCCAGACCTGGCTCAGAAGCGTCGCGTGGGGATCGCCCGGCTTCGTCGCCGTCGGGGAGAACGGTTTCATCCTCACAAGCGCAACTGGAGAGACATGGCGCCAGCGCAACAGCGGCGTCTCCCAACACCTGAATCGGGTGGATTGGTCGGACGGACATTACTGGGTGGTGGGGGATGCGGGCCGGGTGTTGACCAGCGAGAATGGCAACGCCTGGTCCACGGTCGTCTCCGGCGCGACGAATTTCCTCTACGCAGCCGCCGGATCGTCCGGATCGCAACTGGTCGCCGGCGAAAGCGAGGTGCGTCTCAAGGAGGGCGCTGCATGGGCCAATGAACTCGACTCGATGAAAGCGTTCCCGCCGCCGGCCTGGAGCTACTACAGCGCGCTCTGGAGCGGGGATGCCTACTGGCTGGGCGGCGCCACCGGGTTGTGGGTGCAGGGCTACAAAACCAATACGACAAGTCCCACGCTCTGGTACGAACCCGCCGCCTCCGTCCGCCACTGGCTCTGGTCGGTGACACGCACGCCCGAGTTCTACCTCGCAGTGGGAGACCGCGGCACGGTGCTGTCCAGCGACAACGGCATCGATTGGGACGTCAACCTCGTCCCCGACTCGGTGACCAACGCCGTCTTCCTCGGAGTCGGCGGGGTCACAAACCACTTCGTCGCCGTCGGCAATGCCGGAGCGATTCTGCACAGCACAAACGGCGTCCTCTGGGAAGCAGTCGAACCCCGCCCCACGACCAACGATCTCCAGGGCATCACCTCCCATGGCGGCCTCCTCGTCGCTGCCGGCGCCAAGGGCATCGTCCTCACCAGTCTCGACGCAGCTCACTGGACCAGACAAACCACGCCCACAACCCGGTTCCTGTCGTCCGTAGCGGCCTTTCCCGGCGGTTTGGTCGCAGTGGGCGATGGCGGCACTATCCTCACCAGTCTCGATGCCACCAACTGGATCTCACGCTCGATCGCGACGACGAACTGGCAGTGGCAGGTCCGCTGGCTCAACGATGCCCTGCTGCTCGTCGGGGAAAACGGCACGCTGCGCACCAGCACCGACGGCGTCCACTGGACGGCGCAAGCCAGCGACACCACGGAGTGGCTCACCGATGCCGCTTACGTCGGAGACGCCTGGTTTGTCGTTGGCACTGGCGGCACGGTCCTGACCAGCACCAACCTGACACACTGGTCCAGGATCGGCACGCTGACCCGCAAGTCGCTCTTCGGCGCCGCCTCAGCCCAAGGCCAGCTCCTCACCGTGGGCGTCGAAGGCATCATCCTGCGAAGCCAAATCGTCCCCCGGCTCACACCCATCGAGATTATCGAGTACGGACGCAGCGCCGAGTACAACGCCTTCCTGTTCGGCGGCGCGCCCGATCAGAAGTTCCTCCTCGAATGCAGTCCGGACCTGTCTTCTTGGACCCCGTCGATCGAACTCGAATTCACGGATGGCACCGGGACCGTTCTTTACATCGAGAGCATCGCCCCGGGCCGGGTCCAGGAGTTCTATCGCGCGCGGCTTCTGCCCTAGAATCCTTGACCGGTGAAACTCGCTGTGAACAAGTCAAGTTTCTGTGCTGCGCTAAACGGGTCAAGGATTCTACTGAGCGAGGCGCGGGAGAGAGGGGTCGGGAAACACGGGGACTCCCCATGAAGACGAGGGCTGGATTTGGTCTGAGGCGCGCCTCGCTAGTTCGGAATGCTCATGCCGGGACAAGGATGCAGATTTCCGGGCTCACTCATCCGTGTCGATCCGTGTTCATCCGTGGCCCTTCGGTTGCGGCTCCGCCTTGATGCGAACGACACACGCAGGTGGGCCGGCGATCTCCCAACAGCCCCCCGCTGCCAGTCGTTGGCCCGTCGGCCCCTCAGCCGCCGCTGACCCCATCCTGCGGTGCGAGGATCGCGTAGTCCTGATCGAATAGCTCGCGCAGGGTCCGCGGTTGCGGGGCCCCCTCTGGCAGGGCCTCTGGCCGCGGGACAATCGCGAGACTGATGATCCCCTGCTCCATCAGCCGCGCATACTCGGGACGAAACGAGGAAACCACGACGGTTTTGACACGCCGTTTCCTGAGCGCATCGAGGTCCGCATCGGCCAGGGGCGGCAAAGCGCAGAAGAGAACGAGGGCGCCGATATCGGTGTGGGCCGCCAACGCCTCCGACAGCCAGTCTGGAGGAACGCTGCCGCCGGTGGCCATCATCAGCATCGGGGTCGCAACAAACCGCTCGGTGACCTGGCTCAGTCCCCCATGCTTCTTCAGTGTCTGCTGGAATGCGGCCAACTCGGCTTCCACGGACGGATTCTTGTCGGCCCCGGTATCACGGGCAATGACCAGCACCCGCCCCTTCGCCCCCAGGAGCTTCGCCGTTTCCTCAGCGGTCACCGCGCCCAGCGCCTGGTAGGTGCCCAACTCGATTTTTGGCGAACTCCCAAAGAAAATCGGACGCAGCCAAACAACAGCGGCACAGACGAGAAGGCCGGCAATCAGAATGTCCCGTGTTCGCTTGTTCATGTCAGGGTCCGCCCAGCCTGCATTGGCAGTTCTTTTCGGTGTACCGGCGTCGCGATGTCTAAAAGCGGTGAGAAATGCAGGCTAGCCCGGGCATTTCCCAGCGCGGCTCAGGCCGCGCTAAGAAACATGCGGGCTAATCCGAGGCAAAGGACCACATCCAACGGTCATCATACAGATTGTTGCCGCCCAGCCAGGACATGCCGGTGGCCGACTGGCCGCCGGCCGTGCGCCCCGGAAAGTACTGAAGGCCGAGCGCGCTGACTCGAAGCGCCTCCCCGTGGCCGTCGGCGAACCCGGCCATGCAGCGCTTGAGGTGGCGTCCGACCGGACGCTGCGGATCGTCGTCGTAATACCCTCGATTGGTCGGCACGCGCCAATACAGGGATTGCTGTTTCGACACCTCGACCCAGTTGTCCGGATCGCGCTCACGCGGGTTGGCAATCAGGCCCGAGTCGACAAACGGCGCCTTCTTGACCGGATTCTTCATCGCGGACAACTTCGGCAACCACTCTGTCGACCAGGAGGAAAGCTCGGGATGGCTCAACGAGACCCCCAGGCCCCCCGGACCGCCGGCGGTGCCCGCAACGCCTCCCCTGATGCTGGGACACACCGTCACGTTTGTCCCCTGCAAGTAAGGACGCAAGATGTCCACCCACCAGGTGACCCCTCCCGGGTAAAACGCCCCGGTCGGCGCCGTCTGAAACAGATACAGCGTCACCACGTCGTCGTTGTGATCATCCGCGTAGAGGAAGTACCCCAAACACATTTGCCGCACGTTGCTCAGACAGCGGATCGATTTGCCTTTCTCCTTGGCCCGTGACAACGCGGGCAAGAGCATGCCCGCCAGAATCGCAATGATCGCAATAACGACCAGCAGTTCGATCAGGGTGAAACCAGACCGGCACTCACGGCGGGAAAGTGGTTTTGGCCACTGCAACATGTGCGTCTTCATAATTCGCTCAGCCAACGTGCGCCCGACATGGCGTGGAAGCTTCCGATGACCGTAAGGCTACCAGTCGCACGCGCCCCGAGCCAGCAAAAACCGCGATGGAAAACGGGCTAAATAGTCCTTGAAACGCGCATGCTTTCGAGGAGGATTCACCGTGCTTCAGAGGAATCCGGGATGAAATCAACAGCAAAGGACCGAATCGCATGAACATCACAAGGACTGCATCGGGACTACTGATGGCCTTTGGACTTTTCGGTGCGAGTGAAGCCCAGGTTCCCGCGGACAACATCGTCTACGACGTGTCCCAGAGCTTCGACGCGGCGAAGAATCCAAACGGCGTCTGGAGCTACGGATGGAAGTCGACCGTCACGGGTCCCTTCACCCTTCTCTCGGTTCCTGCGACCGTCGTGCACGAGAACGGCGTGCCC
>DAOOQY010000470.1:0-4309 GCA_035389025.1 Verrucomicrobiota bacterium | reverse complement strand
GCCTTCGACAACCCGGTGGCCTACACCGCCGTGCCGTCCCTGGGTGGTCCGCCGGGCACGCCCTACAACAACGACCGTCTGGCCAACGCGGGCCGGCTTCTGCTCGACGCCGCCGACGCATTGGGCGGCTCGGATGCGTTCCGATTCGACCTTGTGAACGTCACTCGACAGGCCCTCGGCAACGACTCGGCCGAGTTCCATCACCGGATCATCGACGCCTATGAACGCAAGGACCGGGATGGACTCCGTTCCGCAATGGACGACTTCCGCGTGTTCCTTCAGGATATGGACACGTTGCTCGGAACCCGTCGGGAATTCCTGCTCGGAGGCTGGCTCGATGACGCCAGGCGCTGGGGCCGGACCGAGCCCGAACGCCGGCGGCTCGAATGGAATGCGCGCCGCGTGATCACCCTCTGGGGCGACACCACCGCTCTGCGCGATTACGCATCCCGCCAGTGGTCCGGCATGCTCACCGGCTTCTACCTCGAACGTTGGGAATTGTTCGCCAAACACCTCGATCAGGCGCTCGCGTCGAATCAGCCGTTCAATTCCGACGCCTTTCACAAGGAAATATTCGCGTTCGAACAACAGTGGGCCGAGGCCCCAGACCGCTATCCGCCCAGTGCCCGCGGCGATAGCATCAGCCTGGCGCGGCGGCTCTGGGCCCAATATGGCGCACTCTCGACACCCGAATCGCCTAGCCTCACGACCGGCAAGCCGGTCGCCTGCTCGTCCGCGCTCGATCCCCACCCGGCGTTCCTGGCCAACGACGGACGCGCCCGCTCGACGGAGGCGTTCTGGGCAACGGACGTCGGGCGGCACCCCGGCGATGCGTGGTGGCAAGTGGACTTCGAGCAGCCGACCACGATCGGACGCGTGATCGTCGTCGGCTACTATGGCGACGACCGGTTCTACGGATTCAAGATCGAGACATCGATGGATGGCGCCGAGTGGACCCTGGCCGCCGACTGCCGGGAAAACCGCGCCCGGTCGACCCGAAGCGGCCACACTTGCCGGTTCGAGCCGCGCCAGGCGCGCTATCTCCGCGTCACCCAAACACACAATTCCGCCAACACCGGACGCCACCTGGTCGAAGTCATGGCCTTCCCCGAGTGAAAGCCGCAACAACCGAGCGGGGCCAGCCCTTAAGAAATTAGTTTCCTCACGCCACCTGTGACAACCACGGTGAAAGTTGTTTCTTAAGGGCTGACCCTGGTGGGAGCCTTCATTTTGCCATGTGCGGGCGCGGTTTTGCCGGAGCCCGGATGTCAGGCTCTGCGAAGCTTTGTGAAACATCCGGGCTAGGGCGTTCCGCGGACCGTGTTGGGCGCGGGGAGTTGCGCTCCAACGGCGCGCCGCCATGTCTCGAGGCGGGTCTGGAAAGCGCGCGCCTGGTGGGGCAAACGCGCCGCCAGATTCGTCGTCTCGCCGGGATCGTCTTTGAGATTGTAGAGCTCGAGTCGTCCATCCTCGAAAAACTCGATGAGTTTCCATTCGCCCGATCGCATGGCGCTGGCCGGCGTCGTCGTTGCGTAATAATGCGGGTAATGGAAATGGATGGCGGCGCGATCGAGTGTGCCCCGCGGGTCGCGCAGCAACGGCACCAGGCTGACACCGTCCAAAGCGGTGTCGAACCTCACGCCCGCAACCTCGGCGAATGTCCGCGGCAAGTCCGTGCAGATCACCGGCTCGACGCACACGGCGCCCGCCACCGTCACGCCCGGCAACCGCGCGATCAACGGCACCCGGATTCCTCCCTCATAGAGCGAGCCTTTGCCCGACCGAAGCGGGGCATTGTCGGTCACACGCCGGCCATTGTAATCGCCGAGGAAACCGCCGTTGTCCGAGGTGAACACAACCAGCGTGCGCCCGGCCAAACCCCGCGACTCGATACGGTCCAGCACGCGCCCGATATTCTCATCGAGCGTTTCGATCATGGCGGCGTAATCGGGGTTCTGATGGCGCATCCCGGGCTCGAGCTTTGCCTGGAAACGAGCGCTGACCTCCGGTTTCGCGTCGATGGGCGTATGCGGGTTGTGATACCACAGATTCAGAAAGAAGGGACGATCGCCTGCCAAGTCGATCAGCCGCAGCGCCTCGTCCGTGAGACGATCTGTCAGGTAGTCGCCCGGCTTGCCAATCCCGAGGCCGGGCACGTAGCGATACTCCCGAAACCGGTTCGTGCCCCCGAACGGCCAGAAATAGGACTCGGGCGCGCCCCATTGCGTGCCGCCAATGTTGACATCGAACCCGTGTGTCTCGGGGTAATGGCTTGCGTCGCCCAGGTGCCACTTGCCGACATGGAACGTCAGGTACCCGGCTGCCTTAAGTTGCTCGGCGATGGTGATCTCGCCGTGCGGCAAATCCGTAATCGTCGCCGGCGGCAAGAGCGGCCACCGCGACTCTGCCGCCCGCTTCGTCCTCTCGACTGATCCTTCACGCCAGATTGTGAAATGGAGCCGCGCCGCGTGCTTTCCGGTTAACACGGCGGCACGCGTCGGGGAACACACGGACATCGCATAGGCCTGCGTGAAACGCACGCCCTCTTGCGCCAGCCGGTCAAGACGCGGCGTTTCGTGAAAGTCGCTCCCGTAACAGCCCAGACCCGACCAGCCGAGATCGTCGGCGAGTATGAACACGATATTGGGCGGCGCGGACGTCCGGCCATCGATCTGGGTTCGAGTGCGTGCGGGTCCGGTCGGCAGCGTCTGCCCGTCTTGGGACGACAAGGCCAGCGCACCGGCGGTCCCGAGCGTCACGAGCGCCATAACGATCGTCAGATCAGCAGTCGTCTTCATAGTCTTCGACCCCATATAGCCTCACGGTTGAGCGATGGCCAGCACTGGCATCCAACGGCAGAACGCCCGCAGGGATCATGAACCGGTGCGGAGCGGCGACGCCTGCCTGCCGGCAGGCAGGGCCTCGTCGCCCCAAACTCCTTCAATAACACTCTTCGCCGGGGGACGAGCCGTCCCCGCTCCAGGGTTCGGTTCATGGAGAGCCGATGGCGGATGGATTCAATACCGCGCCCCATTGTTCCCTTCGTTGCCTTGCTGCTTGAAAGTTGATGCCGACACACAAAGGGCGCATCGTCTCCCCATGAGTCTGCTGCATCGTGTCAGGGTGGATTTCGGCACGTGCGGAGGGCAGCCCCGCAGTGCGAGCAAGGTCGCCAGGTCCGTTCTGCCCCATTCGTGCCTCGCGCTGGCACTGGTGCTCGCATTTGACATCCGGCTGGCGGCCGCAGATTCCGAACCGGCGTGGCCTCTGCCCGAATGGCCGCGCGCCACGCCACAGGACGCTGGGCTCGATGAGACACGACTCGCTGCGGCGCGCGAGTACGCACTGGGGGGCGGCGGCGCCGGCTGCATCATCCGATATGGCAGGCTCGTTCTTGCGTGGGGTGACACGAAACAGAGGTACGATCTGAAATCGACCACCAAATCGTTTGGCTCGGCTGCGCTCGGCCTGGCTGTGCTGGATGGCAGAGTTCGGCTCTCGGATCGGGCCCGGGTGCATCACCCGACTCTGGGCACGCCCCCAGACATCCACACGAACAACGCGTGGCTGGACGAGATCACCATCCTGCATTTGGCGTCGCAGACGGCAGGTTTCGGAAAACCGGGCGGTTACGCGCCGCTCCTGTTTCGTCCGGGAACGATCTGGGCCTACAGCGACAGCGGCCCCAACTGGCTGGCGGAGTGCCTGACACTCGCTTACCGCCGCGACCTGGACAGTCTGATGTTCGAACGCCTCTTCACGACGCTCGGCATCCAGCGCGCCGACCTGGTTTGGCGCAAGAACCAGTATCGCCCCGACCTACTCGACGGTCTCAAGCGGCGCGAGTTTGGCGCGGGCATCAGCGCGAACGTGGATGCCATGGCCCGATTCGGCCTGCTGTGGCTGCGGGGCGGACGATGGCACAACGCCCAACTCCTCCCGCGTCGCTTCGTTCAACAGGCGGGCAGCACCGTTCCCGGTGTGCCGGGGCTGGCAGTGCACAGACCGGAAGAGTACGGACGCGCCGCCGATCACTATGGCCTGCTCTGGTGGAACAACGCCGATGGAACACTCGATCGAGTGCCGCCGAGCACCTTTTGGGCATGGGGCCTGTACGACAGCCTCATCGTCGTGATGCCCGAGCTGGACATCGTTGTTGCCCGCGCCGGACAGTCGTGGAAACGCGCCGCGGGCGCCGGCCACTTCGACGTGTTGAAGCCGTTCTTCGAGCCGATCGTGGCCGCTGCCAGCCTAAGGGTCTGTGCAAAAACTAATTCCGATTTTGCTGGAGGGGATTTGGCTCGCTGGC
>DAOOQY010000469.1:3068-4315 GCA_035389025.1 Verrucomicrobiota bacterium | reverse complement strand
CGTGTCCCTTGACTCCGATGATGATGTAGGGCCAACCGGCGATCCAGCGGCCTTTGGCGCGGATGGTGAACGTCTCTCCGGCGCCGGGTGCGGTGATGGGCGTCGAGAGGCGGTCGAAAGTGACTCGGTAAATGGAGATGGTGTAGCGGCCCTGGCTGGTAGCGCGCACGTGCAGGCTGCGGTTGCTCTGATAGCCCTCGCCCGCTTCCATCCCGGACCGTTCGTGTGTGCCGAGCGATTCCCATCCGGTGATGCCGCCTTCGAAGCCGGGGTTCTTGACGCGATTGGCGGTCTCGCCGGCTTTCGTCAACTCGATGTTGTCGAGGAGGCACTCGCCGCCCTGCTGACAGAAGACCTGAAGTTCCTCCATGCTCCCGGCCTGGTTGTCAATCACGCCCGTGTGTTCGATATCGGTCCAGGAACTCTTGGCCGTCTCGTCGCTGCCCATCCAGTTCGCGCCCAGGGTGTTGTCGGAATGCGCGTCCGTCAGTTCGAGACTGCTTCCGCCTCCGTCGGTCCAGCGCCCCCAGCCGTCACTGTACGTGACCTCATCAACCACCACGAAGTCCTGGAACGGCAGCGCCGGATCGTAGGGTTTCGCCAGGGCCAGCCGTTCGCCGCGGTCCGAGAGTTCGCCTTCGTAGTCTCCCAGCGTGTTGGCCGAGTTGAGTTGCGGGTATTTGCCGAGGAGCCGGGCGCGGTCGCGCGCCACAACCAGGTAGCCGCCGGGTTCGATGCGGGTGTCGGGCGGGATCATGAAGCTGATGCCGTCCACAAACCGCCAGTATCCAACGTCCACCGCGTTGCTGCCCCGATTGTGCAGTTCGACGTACTCGTCCTCGATGAGCCCTGAGATCGGATGGAACATGATCTCGTGGATGACGATGTCGTGGAGGGCGGGGGCGCCGTTGGGGGCGCCGGGTGTCGGACGCGAGAGTTCGCGGATGGCGGGCGCTCCGTCGGGGGAGCGTCCGGAGGAGACGCCTGGGGGTTGCGCGCCGAAGCGCACTGCGTCGATCACCCGGGTGGCGTCGGCGTGGACGAAGAAAATCGACTCGCCCTGGCTGGCGAGACCGAAACCGAGAGCCGCCTCGGAGAAGAGCGCCGATTGACCGGGCGGGAGCAGAGTTCCAGGGGGGATGATGAACTTGTTGGTATCGGGCCGGTCGCTGAGGCCGCATCCGGACAGGTCGACGGTCTGAGTGCCGCGGTTGAAGAGTTCGATGAAGTCGACCTCGGGGGGGTCG
>DAOOQY010000469.1:0-2968 GCA_035389025.1 Verrucomicrobiota bacterium | reverse complement strand
CGGTTGTAAAGCCGCACTTGTCCGGCGTCGTTGGGCAGGCTTCCCGCAAAGGGACCGACCACGTTGGTGATCCCGGTCGCCTGCCGGAGCGACTCCGGATCGCGCGCGACGACGACGAAGCCGCGTCCGGGGATGGCCATGCGAGGCGGGAACGCGAACTCGATGCCGCCGCCAAGCCGACAGCCGCCGATGATTTCGGACACCGGTTCCGTGTTGAAGATTTCGACGTACTCGAGAACCTCAGTGCCGCTGTTTTCCCGGGGGTGATACATGATCTCCGAGATGATCAGGGCCGTGCCCCGGTTCGAGGGAGAAAGCTGCCGGGAGCGCGTTGTGGCGGGGTCGGGGGCGGCCTGGGCCGATGCCGGTGCGGTCCATTCCCCTGGCGTGAGGGGTGCAGGCAGGCCGTCTGCTGTCCGCGCGCGGGGCGCCGCGGCGCAGAGCAGGGCAAGGGCGATGGCGATGGCGATGGCGGGTCCGGGGAGAGGCGGCTTGATTCGCCTCAGGACTGCGGGAGGATGGTGTTGGAGGCGCGGCTGGCTTCGAGAGTGGATTGCGTTTACGTCGTTGCCTTGGCCCTTCGCTCGCTCAAGTGGACGATGCGCAGGGCATTTGCAGTTGGATGTGTATCTCATGCTTTCATCCCATCCAGCCCGCCGCCAGACACGGGTCAAGCTGGCGCAGACTGTCTCCGCGTGGTGCGAGCATGCCTGTCCGCAAGGGCCGTTTCAACGCGAAATCAAGTCGCGCGCCCGGCGTCCCAGGTAGCCGCCGTGGTGGCGCAGGGCATAATCCTGCCTCGTGAAGCCGGTTGCCTTCATGAGCATCACCACGAGGATGTCGCCGATCACCGTCATGGCGGTGGTGGACGTGGTGGGAGTCAGGCCGAGGGGACAGACTTCGGGCGGATTGCCGGTGCGCAGGATCACGTCGGCGAAGCCGAGCAAGGGGGAATCGGGATGGCCGGTGAGGACGATCGTTTTCAGTCGCGGGTGGCAGCGCCTGGCCAGGCGCACCAGTTCGAGCACTTCGTTTGTCTTGCCCGAGTTCGAGATGAGGAAAAGGACATCGTTGGGCTGGAGGAGACCGAGGTCGCCATGCGCGGACTCGGCGGCATGCAGAAAGACGGCAGGCGTGCCGGTCGAGCTGAAGGTGGTGGCGATGTTGAGGGCGATCTGGCCGGCCTTGCCCATGCCGCTGCAGACCACCTTGCCCCCGCGGCGGTGCACGGCGTCAAGAATGAGTTCCGTCGCGCGTCGGTAGCTGTCGTCGACCGGAATATTGCGGATGGCCTGGGACTCGATGGAGAGAATCCCGCGCGCGATCTGCAGGCTGTTGTTCGAGGCGCCGCGGGGTACGGGAGTGCGGCGGGCACTCTTCAAGCGTTGGATTCTGCCTGGCCGTTTCATTGTGCTGAGTCAACAACCCAGCCGCCCAACCGTGCAACGCTCTCGGCTTCGACCAGGACGTCCTGGGCGGGGGCAGCGAGCGGTGCGGCTGGCAGTTGCAGGAGGAGGACTCCAAGCAGAACTGCGTGTTTGGCCTTCACACCGCAACGCTATGCTCTCGGCTGGATCGCAGCAAGATGCATGTCGCAGGAGAAAACGCGGTTCATATTGTAGTTGCCCCGCCGGGAATCTGAGAACTCAATTGCACCATGGATTCCGAGCAAGCACCTGGTGCATCGCGACGTTCCGTCGGCCGCGCCTGGGCCGTGGCGGGGCTTTTGGTTTTGGCCTGCGCGGCGCTGGTCGGGCCGGCCGCCGCCCAACCGGTCGTTGTCGAGCGGGCGACCGACATCCTCGGCCGCTGGGAGCCAAGCCAGCATCTGTACGTGAAAGGGGATGTCGGCGCGGGCGCGGCGCAACTGGCCGAGTTGGAAGCCTGGCTGCGCGCCAACGCGACGAACTGGACGGTGGCGCTCCTGGACCATGCGCGCGAGGAGCGGTTCACCGACTCCGCGGGCGAGAGCTTCACGGGCATGGACGCCGTCGAGCACGCGCTTGGCAAGGGTTTGCCCAACCAGACGGCCTTCGGCGGCTTGACGGATTCACGCACAGGCGAGCGCAACGGGGCGTTCTTCGTTCTGTTTCTCGAAGAACGGAAGTTCTCGTACTTCGGGTCCGAGGCGCAAGACCGCCGCGGGCTGGGCGAAGACCGCTGGGTGGGCCAGCTCGATCGTCCGGCGGTCGCCGCGATGCGGAGCGGGGGCCGCATTCTCGATGCAGTCAAGGACACCATTACGAGCATCGAGGGCCAGCTCGCCCAACGCATTGCGGCGGAGCGGCTCGATCGGGACCAGCGCGAGGCCGAGGCGCGCGCTCGAAGAGAACGGGACCTGGCTCAGGCCAAGGCGAGCATCGAGACGGCGACGGCTGCCCTCCGCGACATCGAGTCGCGGCTGGGCCTTTTCAAAACCGAGTTCCCGCGGTTGACCGGCGAGTTGACGCATCCGCCCTTGTTCGAGTGGCGGGCTGACCTCGAGACCGCCGCGTCGGTGTTGGCCGGCGGCAACCCGTCCGGCGCGCGCAAGCTGGCTGAGGGGGTCCAGGAGCGGGCCCAAGGCGCAATGCGCGCCCTCGATGATTATCGCCTGGCCGGGCCGGAATTGGACGAGTTGGGCAGGCGTCTGGAACAGGCTTCGGGCGACCTCTACGCGTCGTCAGCAAAGGACGAGCTTGGCGCGGGGATGCAGGCGTTGGCGGAGGCGCGCCAGGTCCACGAGCGGGGCGATGCCGCCTACCGCGATCGACTCGATGCGGCGCGACGGCGGGTGGACGCCATCGAGGCTGCGATTGTCGAGGCGGCGCGGGCCGCGCAGATGCGACGGCGGGTTGTTGGAGCCGGGGTTGGGGCGGGCGGATTCTCGGTGGTGGCGCTGGGGTTTCTTCTCAACCGCCTGCGGCGGGGTCGGCGCCGGGAGGCGCTCGAACTGGTCGAGGCTTGGACCAAGGCGCTCGACGAGAAG
>DAOOQY010000468.1:0-4324 GCA_035389025.1 Verrucomicrobiota bacterium | reverse complement strand
ATGGATGGCGGTGTCGGGATCGACACGGTGGGTGCCACTCGTGGAACCGACGGCAGCTTCTGGCAAGGCGATCTGGGTGAAATCGTCGTCTTCAATCGCAAGCTGAGCTCGACCGAGTACGCGGCGGTCGAGGCCTATCTGATGGACAAATGGAAGCCGCCCCGCGCGCCCCGGCAGGGGTATCGACACGCCACCCAGAGCTGCCCCGAGTGGCGTCCCGTCGTTATTGCCGACCCCGTCACCCAGCTTCCGCTGGTCCGCTTCGACGGCATGGACGACTTCCTCGAATTCCCGCGGATCAGCGACATTGCGACGGCGTTTGGCGTGATGCGCGAACGGCCCGGCGCGGACAATGAGAACAGGCGCTCGTGGCTTGCAGATGCCACCGGCAGCGCGTTCTTCCGCGGGACGGACGGACTCCTCTACAGCGCCAGCACTCCGGCGGGGGGCGCGTCCGCGAACACCCGCCTCGACGGCCAGCTCGTTGATCCGACCATCACGCGCATTCCGCCGCGACTCGTCTCCGTCGCCACCCGAACGGCAGCGATGGCCCACGCCAGCACTTTGTCCTTCGATCGCGCCTATCGCGGCTGGGTGTGGGATGGGGAGTTTGGCGAGGTCCTGCTCTACAACCGATCTCTGACAGATGCCGAGATCGAGGCGGTCACGGCCTACTTGCACGCCAAATGGGGACTGCCGCAACGTCTCCTCCACACCAGCTTCACGCTCGATCCGGGGCCGCAGACTCTCGCGCTCACCTGGCCCGACGGAACATTGGCCGACCGCCTGATCCTCCCACCGATGCGCGACGACACCGCTTTCGGACGGCCAACTGGAGATGCGATGTCCGCAGGGGTCTTTCTCCTGCCCACTCCGGGCGCAGCCAATCCGCCCACCGGCTACGCGAGCCTTGCGCCCGCGCCGATGGTCGAGCCCGAGAGCGGCATTCAGGCCGAGCCTGTCCTGGTCAGTGTGAACACCAACGACTGGTCGGGCACGATCTTCTTCACGCGCGACGGCAGCGAGCCGGGCGAACCTCACGACGAGCCTCGGGATGTTGTGTGGATGGACGACTGCCTCCCCGAAGGGGCGTCTTACAGCTCAGTGCCCCCAAGCCGCCTCGAGTGGGTGGCCCACCCGCCCCCCAGCTCCGGAGGCTACGCGATTCGCTCGGCACTCGGTCCGGGACTGCACTACGACATCCTTAAAGGAATCGCCGAGCCGCTCAACGTGCGCGCGGGCGACCGCCTGATCGCACACGTCTACCTCGACCCGCACAACCCGCCGCGGGAAGTGATGTTTCAATGGCGTGTCGGATCGAACTGGGAGCATCGCGCCTACTGGGGAGAGAATCTCATCGATTTTGGGGTGGTGGGGACGGAAAGCCGGATGCCCCTTGGGTCCCTGCCCGAGACCGGACGCTGGGTTCGGCTCGAAGCGCCAGCGGCGCAGGTCGGTCTCGAGGACACTGTCCTCACAGGTTTCTCCGTGGCTGTGTACGATGGCCGCGTCTGGTGGGATCGGGTCGGGCGTTCGACCCGCCACCGCGGCGACAGTCAGCTCTATACAGGCCCTTTCGTCGTCTCCACCAATGCCGTGCTGCGCTGGCGCGCCACCGGCCCGGGCAGTCTGCCCAGCCCGATCGTGACTCGGCATTACTTGTTCGACCCGCCCTCGAACATCCCCGTGGTCGCGCTCGCGACGCCGCCCGAGGGCCTGTTCAGCCAGACCGACGGCATCTTCGTCACGGGCACTAACGCCTACCCGCGCGCCCCCTACTACATGGCCAACTTCTGGTGCCCGTGGGAACGCCCCACGCACGCGGACTTCATCGAGCCCGACGGCCGCCGCGGCTTCAGCCAGCAGGTGGGTCTCCTGGTTCGGGGCGCGTGGTCGCGCGCATCGCCCCAGAAATCGGTCGAACTCGAAGCCCGCAGGAAGTACGGCGCGGGAAACATCCATCACCGCGTTTTCCCGCAACTCGAGTTGGACACGTTTGACTGCCTGGTGATGGGCCAGCGCGGCATCGATTTCCGCGATCCGCTGGTCCACAGCCTGATGAGCGGCACCGCGGTCGACATCCTGGCCGGACGCCCAGCCCATGTGTATTTCAACGCCCAATACTGGGGCATCTACTACATCCAGGAGAAGATCGACGAGACATACCTGGTGGGCCATCACGGATCCGAGGCCATCCCGGCGGACCTCGTCGAGGACGGCTGGGACCCGAAGACCGGGGACTGGCTCGGACTGCTCCAACTGTCGGCCTACATCCAGCAGGCCGATCTGACAACCCCGGAGGGATACGCCGGCGCCCAGGAGCGGATGGACATCGACAATTTCATCGACTACCAACTCATCGAAATCTTCGCCGACAACCGGGATTGGCTCGGCCATAACGTGATGAACTGGCGGCCTCGCCTCGAAGGCGGGGTGTGGCGATGGTTGGTCAAGGACGTCGACTGGACATTCGACACGACCGGCGACGGCCCGGAGCGCAATACGCTTGCCGCGGCCATCGAGTGCGGCGCCCGGGAATGCTTCCTGCTGGAGCGGTTGCTGGGGAACACCGAGTTCCGCCACGCCTTCATCAACCGGTTCGGCGATTACCTCAACACCCGCTTCTCCGCCAATACGGTGGTCGCGCGCATCGACGCCATGGCGGACGAACTCAGGCCCGAGGTGCAACGGCACATCGACCGCTGGCGCAAGGTCCCCAACCTCGCCTGGACGCCCTTCGACACCGTCGCCATATGGGAGGAGTCCGTGGAGTTGTTGCGCACCTTCGCCCGCGCTCGGCCTGCGGCCGTGCGCCAGCATATCGTCGACCAGTTCTCACTCAGCGGCACAGCCCTCCTGGAACTCACCATCGAGAGCCCTTCGGGCGGCCGCGTGCGGCTCAATTCTCTCGAGTTCTCCCCGGCCCAACTCCCCTGGTCTGGCGTCTACTTCCGCGACATCCCCCTCGCCGTCGAAGCCATCCCCGCCCCCGGCTACCGCTTCCGCGGCTGGCTCGGGCGCACCGAGACCGCCCCGCAGTTGTCCCTTGTCCTCGACCGAGACACGCGGCTGACGCCACAGTTCGAGCCTGACCCGGACTACGATCCTTCCAACCTTCGCCCCGTGCCCCATGATCTCGCCCGGGGAGATTTCTCCTTTCGCGCCTGGGCCCAGGACGCGTCGGCAGAGACATTCCCGCCGCATCTGGTGTTCCTGCAAACCGGTGTGAAGGACCCCGGTCTGGCCGCCGAAATGACGGGTGAATGGGTCCTTCCGTACAACCGCGGCAGCCGGAGCCGCGTGGTCGGCCTGGGCGATCTGGGTGTCTGTTTCCTCAATACCAGCGATCCCCAGCCGGAAACAGGGGCCGGTTACCTGGGCGCCGCCCTGCTGGCTCTCCAGACACGCGGCATGTCGAATGTCTCGGTCACGTGGACAGCCGGGACCGTGCAGCCGAACAACCGGCTCTATGCCATCCGCCTCCAGTATCGGCTGAACCCGAACGGCGTATTCGAGGACGTGCTCGATGCGCTCGGCCAGCCGATCGAATATGTGCGGAGCCCGATCATCGGCGACGTCCAGGTCCTCGGGCCCCACCGGCTCCCCGTGGAGACCAGCGATCAACCCCTGGTTCAGTTGCGCTGGAAGTACTACTACATCCCGACGGGCGCCTCGGGAGCGCGCGCCGCGCTGCGCTTGGATGACATCGCGGTCACGGCGGATGGAGAGCGCACTCCGCTGACCCTGCTTTCCTGGCGGCGGGTGGCCGTGGACCGGCTCGAAGGCCGCTTCCAAGGCGTCCCTGAGGAATGGGTGCGGTTGATGACCTCGACTAACCTGATCCATTGGACTCCTGTCCGGTCCCTGCGCGCAACAGTGGGTGGAGAAATCCAATTCGAAGAGCCGCTGGCGCCGGGAGAAGCGCAACGCTACTGCCGCCTCGAACGCGTGTTATGAGACACTCTTGCCTGGAGACTGCGGACATCGCCCTTGGTGAACGGGCCGGCGGACGAGGCCGTTCGCTGCCCGCGCGGTGGCTGACGCTCCTTCTGTTGGTGCTGCCGCACGACGCCGCGGGCGGCGACATCATCGTGAACGAGATCATGTACCGCACGGAGACGGCGGACCCGAGGGAAGAGTACATCGAGCTGTTCAACCGGGGCACCAACACCTACAACCTCGCCGGCTGGCGCCTGAGCCAAGGCGTTCAGTTTGTCTTTCCGTCAGTGATCTTGTGGCCCGGTCAACACCTTGCGGTGGCCGCCGATCTGGCCACTTTCACCAACCGATCCCCGGATGCGATGAACGTCGTGGGGGGCTGGCA